>JAZRRC010000033.1:0-2873 GCA_045650355.1 Candidatus Avispirillum sp.
AGTCAAGGAGCAATTTAACATATCTCTCTGCCGCAAGCATACAAAGTTCGGGGTCAAGCATTTTTTCATAGCGCATACTTGCATCTGTTCTGTGACCCATTCTGCTTGTTGATTTTCTGACACATACACCGTCAAAGTTAGCAGACTCCAAAAGGAGAGTAGTTGTATCATCGTTGATTTCTGATTTATAACCGCCCATGATACCTGCGATTGCAACGGGAGTATCGCCGTTGCAGATCATGAGAGTGTTCTCGTCGATATTTCTTTCAACGCCGTCGAGAGTTGTGAATGTGAAGGGCTCTGCAAACTTCTTTACGCGGATCTGTTCAACCTTTCTTGCATCGAATGCGTGCATGGGCTGACCCATTTCAAGCATGATGTAGTTTGTGATGTCTGCAAGGAAGTTGAGAGCACGCATACCGCAGTAGTAAAGGCGGATACGCATGTTGATAGGGCTCACGTGGCGCTTGATGTTCTCAAACTTGATGGAGGAATATCTGTAGCAAAGGGGATCCTCGATCTTGAGGTCAACCTTTTCAAGATTATCGTATACGGAAAGGTCAGCAAGGGAAAGGGGCTTAAGCTCGCGGCCTGCGATTGCTGCAAACTCACGTGCGATACCGTAGTGACCCCAGAGGTCGGGGCGGTTTGTGAGGGACTTGTTGTCAACCTCGAAAACGATATCGTCGATGTCGAATACAGTCTTAAGATCTGTACCAACGGGGATGCAGTCGCAAAGATCCATGATTCCGTCATTGGAATCGCTGATGCCAAGCTCCTTTTCAGAGCAGCACATACCGTTGGATGTGTAGCCTGCAAGCTTTCTGGGTGCGATTGTGATCTCGCCGATCTGAGCGCCCAGCTTTGCAAAGGCAGTCTTCATACCAACACGAACGTTGGGTGCGCCGCAAACAACGTCGCAGGGCTCGCCTTCGCCGCAGTCAACCTTAAGAAGGTGAAGCTTCTTTGATTCGGGGTGATCCTCAACGCTGAGAATCTGAGCACAAACGATACCGGAAATATCGCTGCCCTTGAAGAAGATCTCGTTTTCAACCTCTGCTGTGGAGAGGGAGAATTTATTGATAAGCTCCATCTTGTCAAGACCTGTGAAGTCTACGTAGTCGCTTATCCAGTTCATTGAAATAAACATTTTCTCTTTTCTCCTTTCTTAATTATCGTCAGTAAACTGATCGAGGACCTTAAGGCTGCCGGAATTGAGATCGCGGATATCCTTAACGCCGTACTTCATCATAGCAAGACGGGTAAGACCGAGACCGAAGGCAAAGCCTGTATATTCCTCGGGATCAATGCCGCCGGCCTTCAGCACCTCGGGATGGATCATGCCGCAGGGGCAAAGCTCAAGCCAGCCGGAGTGCTTACAGGAGGGACAGCCCTCGCCGCCGCAGATAAGGCAGGAGATATCAAGCTCGAATCCGGGTTCCACGAAGGGGAAGAAGCCGGGACGAAGACGAACCTTGATATCCTTCTGGAATACCTCGGAAAGCATAGTCTTCATAAAGAAGATGAGGTTGGAAATGGAGATGTCCTTATCAACCATAACGCCTTCCATCTGGAAGAATGTGTTCTCGTGGCAGGCGTCAGTTGCCTCGTTACGGAAGCAACGACCGGGGAAGATAGCCTTGATGGGCTTACCCTCGCTGATAAGAGCATCCTTATACTTTTTGTAGATTGCGTTCTGAGCCGCACTGGTGTGAGTCTTGAGAAGCTGACCGTTACTGAGATAGTATGTGTCCTGCATATCGCGAGCAGGGTGATCCTTGGGGATATTGAGAGCCTCGAAGCACTCGTAGTCAGTTACGATCTCGGAGTAGTCCTCAACTGCAAAGCCCATGGACTTGAAGATCTCCTCACACTGGCGCTGAACGAGAGTGATGGGGTGGTAAGATCCTCTCTGAAGATCAGCAGGAGTGGAAACGTCAAACTCGGGCATCTTTGCGTTCTCGAGCTCGATTTCCTTTCTCTTAAGCTCCTCTCTCTTTTCTGTGATAGCAGCCTCAACCTCGCCCTTGAGCGCGTTAACTGCCTGGCCGAAGGCCTTCTTTTCCTCATTGGGAATGTCCTTCATAGCCTTCATAAGGTCTGTAACGAGACCCTTTTTGCCGATGTACTCAACTCTGAGCTTTTCAAGCTCGTCCATTGTGTTAACATTTGCAAGTGCGGCGATAAAGCTTTCGCGCACTTCAGTAGTTTTTGCAGACATAACGATTCCTTTCTATATTGTAGATAAATAATTTGTTAGTTGGTTTGTCGCGAGATCCAAACGGCAAAGCCGTTTGCCCTGCGGGTTTCGACTTCGTCCCCCGTTGTCATTCTGAGCGTAGCAAACATCATAGTATGATGTTTGCGGAGTCGAACCCGACCATAGGGAGGGCACCGAAAGGTGGAATCTCTGTGGGGACTTCGCTCAAGATGACGCGCGAGGTGATGTGCGTTTGGAATTGGTTAATATGGTAAAAAATAAAAAAGCCCCGACAATAAATGTCGGGGCGAAAAAACATTTTCCGCGGTACCACCCGTGTTCCGCTATTGCGGCACTTTCGGCGCTAATACGCCTCTGCGCTGTAAGGTGCGCTCACCCGAAGGGCTACATATCACCCGTCGTGCTCCGAAGGGAAAGGCGCCTGCGTGGGAAAGTGCGCTCACAGCCAAGGCGCACGTCTCTGAAATACCCATTCTCGCAATTGCCGTCTTCATCACAGCATTTACCGTACAATTATAACACCGTGATATCGAAAAATCAAGATTTATATGCAAAAACTTTTTTGTAAAAAAGTTTCTGCACTTCAAAAAACTTCAAAAATGGGTTTATATAAATTCGGGTTTATCGGGGAGGTTGATGCACCACTGTAGGG
>JAZRRC010000034.1:0-11371 GCA_045650355.1 Candidatus Avispirillum sp.
ATGATAAATTTAAGGTAAATAAAAGTGTCCGGTTGGACAGACGGAGGAAAATATGAAAAGAATACTTTCAATCTTACTTTCTCTGATAACTGTATTTTCTATGGTGGTAGCAACGGGGGCGGCTTTTGATTTCTCCCTTCCCCAGACCTTTATTAACGACGAAACCTACGTTTTAGGTGACGTTAATGGAGACGGTATCATAAACGCCATGGATTCCTACAGCATCAAGGTATCAATGGTAGGGACAGTGGACGTTGTTGTCGATTCCAATGCCTCTGACTTTAATGCCGACGGAAAGTGTGACTCTATTGATTCCTACAGCTTAAAGCTTTGTCTTGCGGGTGTTAATTCTACCGATTACTATGAAAACGGTAAACAGCTCTATAAGCTTGCTATTGCAGGAAACGATATTTCAGAGTATTCCATCGTGCTCAACGAGGGAATCACCGATGAGGATAACTCCTATTTTTCTGCTCTTTTGCTGAAAAAGTATATAAACAAGGTAGTGGGAATCGATCTTCCCATTTGCTTTGGCACCCCTGCAGGGGAGAGAGGCATCTATATCAATCAGATAGATCTCTTTTCCGAAGAGGGACAGGAATACGGCCTTGAGGGTCTTACCTATAGCGTAACCGACGGTGATCTTCTTATCTGCGGTACTCTCAGAGGCACTATGTACGCAGTGTACGAGATAATCGAAAAGTATCTCGGCGTTCGCTTCTTTGCCGATAGAGAGACCTACGTTTATAAGCAGAGAAGAGTTGATATTCCCGAGGGAACTTCAGTTGCGATCGATCCTAAGATAACCTTCCGTGTTGCCCGTCAGTCCTATGGCAGCAGCGGAGCATACGAGCATTATCTTGCAAATAAGCTTAACGGCGACTATATTTCAGGCTGTGATACCCTGAGATACGGTACTCTTTCAGGACCTATCTACAGTAATGCTCATTCCTTCTATGAATATTGGAAGATGGGCAACGGTACATATCCTGAAGATACTACGGGTATGACCGAGGTTCAGATCCTTGAGGCAAAGTTTGCATCAGGTGAATTCCCCGATGCATACGGCTGGCAGCCCTGTGCTACTGATAAGACCGTTTATGCAAAGCTTTTCCAGGGTATGCTTGAGTGTAACCGTATGGGTATGCTTTGGGGAAATATTCCCTTTATCGAGGAGGGCGCAACACTTTTCTCCTTCTCCATTCTTGATAACCAGCATTACTGCACCTGCCGTAACTGCACAAAGATTTCAAGAACAGACGGATTCTCCGGTCTTTATCTCCAGCTCTATAACAAGGCTTGTGTAGACGTGCAGCAATATTATCCCGGCGTAAGACTTATGGGCATCATCTATGCAAAGGACTTTCCTAAGACAATAGTGCCCGACAAGAATCTCGTTCTTCTTTATTGCGGTATCGGTTGTAATAACCATATGCTCGGCAGAGAGGAATGCTACGAAAAGGGTGGTCAGCTCAACAATATGAATAACAACGGTGACGTTGAGGCCCTCAACTACTGGGGTGATGTCTGCGCCCAAAACGATGCTGAGCTCTGGTTCTGGGTATATCCCGTAACCTATCATTACTATCTTGTAGGATGCCCCAATATCCCCAATCTTTATTACGATACAAAGTACCTCATCGATGAATGCAACGTAACGGGCATCTTCTACGAGGGTGGCGGAAGATCATATAATTTTGAAACGCTGAAGGCTTATGCCAACGTTCAGCTTATGTGGAATCCCGATATGACCTATGAGGAATACTGCGATATGGTCAAGGAGTATCTCTATATGAACTACGGCGGTGGTAACGAGGAGCTCTTTGAGTATATTATGATGCAGACAGAGGCGGGCGATCAGTGCGGCACCTGCTTTATCAATAACTTCGACCGTCCCGGCGATATGTATTCCTACGACTATCTCGCAGAGCATTACGAAGAGATGAGAGGTCTTCTTGAAACAGCTCTTGCAAAGGCAAATACCGATGCGCAGAGAGGCAGAATTGAAACTCTCCTTGTCGGCTGTGACTTTATGGCACTTTCCGCTCTCCATACAGATTGGTACGTGAACGGAAATAACAGAGAGCTTTACTGTGAGCGCTACGACTGGATGCTCGGATATATCAGAAGTCATAATATGGTGACCTTCTCTGAGCAGACACTGTATCCTGTTCCCACAAAGACCGACTACGAAACTAATCCTATGATTCAGTTCTATGAGAACGGATCCAGAAGACCCGGAATCTATCCGTAAAAATTAAAGCTGCAAATGCCAAAGGCATTTGCAGCTTTTTATTGCTTTTTAATTATATTTATGATAAAATAAATTTATAAAAAGCCGATTGGCAGAACGGAGAAAAAATATGAAAAAGCTGATTTCCATGATCCTTGCAGCTCTTATGGTAGCTTCTATGGCAGTTTCCATAAGCGGCGCATATGATTTCCGCTTAAAGCAGGATTTCGTTTATGACGAGACATTTGTTCTCGGTGACGTAAACGGAGACGAAAACGTAAACGCATTGGATTCCTATTGCATGAAGACATCTATGGCAGGTGTCAGCGATATTGAGATCGATCGTGATGCGGCAGATTTCAATGCCGATTCCAAATGCGATTCCATCGACTCCTACAATTTAAAGCTTTGCCTTGCAGGAGTTAAGTCAACAGATGAGTATGAAGAGGGTAAGCAGGTATACAAGATCCTTATCGGTGAAAACGATATTTCCGAGTATTCCATCGTTCTTAATGCTGACATAACTGATGAGAACAACTCCTACATTGCTGCTCTCAATCTTCAGAAGTACGTTGAAAAGCTTGCGGGAGTATATCTTCCCATATCCTACGGTGTTGCAGAGACTGATAAGGCCGTATACATCAACGAGATGAGCACAAAATCCGAGCGCGGTTCAGAGCTTGGCATTGAGGGCTATTATTATGAGGTCAAGGACGGTAACCTTTATATCGAGGGTACGTACCGCGGCACGATGTACGCCGTATATGAGATTCTTGAGGATTATCTCGGCGTTCGCTTCCTTTCCGATGAGGAAACCTACGTTTATAAGTCCCGTGTTGTGAATATCGAAGAGGGAACAGCGCGCGAGTATATTCCCGCCCTCGTTTTCAGACACGCTTGTCAGACATATGAAAACGGCTCAGAGGTTATGTGGCACTATTTTGCAAACAAGCTTAACGGAACACAGCTTTATTCCTATAACCATAAGAGATTCGGTACTCTTTCTGGCCCTATCTACAGTAATGCACATTCCTTCTACGAGTATTGGAAGATGGCATCAGGCACCGTTCCCGAGAATACCGAGGGAATGACAGAGCAGCAGATCATTGAAGCAAAGTTTGCGTCAGGTATTGCTCCCGATGCATACGGCTGGCAGCCCTGCGCTACTGATAAGACCGTTTATGAAAAGCTTTTCCAGGGTATGCTTGACTGTAATAAAATGTCCATGTACTGGGGCAACGAGCTCCACTACGAGGAGGAAATCAGCGTAATCTCCTTCTCAATCCTTGATAATCAGTATTATTGCACATGCCGTAACTGCACAAAGATCTCAAGAACTGACGGATATTCCGGCCTTTATCTCCAGCTTTATAATAAGGCTGCTGTTGATATTCAGGCATACTATCCCGGAATCAGACTTTACGGTATCGTATATGCAAAGGACTTCCCGAAGACCATCAAGCCTGAGGATAATCTCGTAATACTTTACTGTGGAGTAAGCTGTCATAACCATATCCTCGGTATGGAGGAGTGCTACGAAAAGGGCGGTCAGCTCAACAATATGAAGAATGACTCCGATATCATAGCTCTTGAATTCTGGGGCAACCTTTGTAAGGAAACCGGCGCTGAGCTTTGGTTCTGGATCTATCCCATCAACTATCACTACTATCTTGCAGACTGTCCCAATATTCCTAATCTCTATTACAATACAAAGTATCTCATTGATGAGTGCGGAGTAAACGGCATCTACTACGAGGGCGGCGGAACAGACTATATCTTCGAGCGCCTCAAGGCATACGTAACAGTTCAGCTTATGTGGGATCCTTCCATTACGTATGAGGAGTACTGCGAGCTTATCAAGGAATATCTCTATATGTATTACGGTGACGGATATGAAGAGCTTTATTCATATATCGAAATGCTGACAGAGGCGGGAGATCAGAGCGGTACTTGCTTTGTCAACAACTTCGACCGTCCCGGCGATATGTACTCTTATGAATATCTCGGCAAGAATTACGAAGAGATGAGAGGACTTCTTGAGGCAGCATATGCAAAGGCAGAAAACGATACTCAGAGAGAGAGAATCGAAAAGATAATGGTTTGCTGCGACTTTATGGCCCTTTCCTCCGTTTATGAGGATTGGTATACAAACGGAAATAACGTGGAGCTTTATTGCGAGCGCTACGACTGGATGTATAATTCTATAAAGAGACTTAATATGAGAGTGTTCTCAAGCGATCTGTATAGCCTTCCCACTTCTATTGACTATACGATCAACCCCATGACCCAGATCTATGAACAGGGCTCAAGACGCCCCGGCGTTAAGCCTTAATGAAAGATGCAAAAACTTTTTTGAAAAAAAGTTTCTGCACTTCAAAAAACTTCAAAAAGGAATATATGTAATTTCGGTTTACCGGTAATAGATGTTGCTTCTTTGAAGAAAAGCTATTAGGACTTTAAAGGATTCATTGAAAAGAGTTTTATCTCTCTTCAATGAATCCTTTTTTATTTTTTGAGGAGCACCGTTGGATTTATACTATTTTTGGCTTCTCTTGCGAAGCGAGTGGTAAAAGTGAAGCTCAAGTTTGCAGTTTCGCACTAAAAAGCGACCGTATCCCTCACAGAAAAACAGTATTTCTAATGTGATTTTTATCATAAAATTTTTTGACTATTGCTATTTTAATACATTTATGATAAAATTATTTTATCAAAAATAAGAAAGGAAAAAACGCAATGAAAAAAGTTCTGGCAATTATGCTTTCTGCTCTTATGCTGTTCAGTTCAATGGCGGCAGTTGTAAGTGCAGGCGATTTTTATCTTGATCAGGGTTTCAAGCATGATGAGACCTTTGTTCTCGGTGACGTTAACAGCGACGGAACGATCAACGCAATGGACTCTTTTTATCTTAAGACCACCATCGCAGGCTCTTGTGATATTGAGATCAACACCGAGGCATCCGACTTTGATGCTGACTCAAAGCTTGCTGCTCCCGATTCCTACAGCCTCAAGGTATGTCTTGCAGGTGTAAAGTCTGCAAGTGATTTTGAAAACGACAAGCAGGTTTATAAGATGACTATCGGAGGAACACCTATATCCGAGATGTCTATCGTTATGCCTGAGGGCTCAACCACTGATGACAACGTATATTTTGCATGCCTCAATCTTATGAAGTACATAAGATACGTTACAGGCATTGAGATGCCCATCACATGGGGAAGTGCAGCTACTGAAAAAGCAGTTTACTTCAACGTTGTTGATCTTAAGTCCGAGCTTGGCGAAGAGCTTGGTGTTGAGGGATATAAGTATGATGTAACTGAGGGTAACCTCAATATCTACGGCACATACCGCGGAAATATGTATGCTGTATTCGATATTCTTGAGGATTATCTCGGAATGCGCTTCTATTCTCCCAACGAGACCTTCGTTTATAAGCAGAGAACAGTAGATATTCCCGAGGGCGTATCTTCAACAAAGATCCCCGAGATCAATTTCCGTTATGCACGTCACACATTCGGAAGAAGCCCCACAGCGCATTTCTTCCCCAACAAGCTTAACGGAAGCCAGCAGAACGGATACTACGAGGAGTTCTACGGCACAAAGATCGGTCCCCTCTATTCCAATGCTCACTCCTTCCTTGAGTACTGGCAGATGGGCTCCAGCCCTATACCTTCTCCTTCGGAGGACGATCCCAACCGCGCAGCAATTTATCAGGAAAGATTTGATGCCGGATACAAACAGGACGAGTATGGCTGGCAGCCCTGCGCAACAGATAAGAATGTATATGCAACTCTTTTCCAGGGTATGATCGACTGTAACCGAATGGTAATGAGCTGGGGCAGACCTACGTTTATCGAAGAGGGACAGACAGTATTCTCCTTCTCCATCGCAGATAATCAGTACTACTGCACCTGCCGTAACTGCACAAAGATCTCCAGAGTAGAGGGCTTCTCCGGTCTCTACCTCCAGCTTTATAATAAGGCAACAGAGGATGCTCAGGCATATTATCCCGGTGTTCGTCTTTACGGTATCGTATATGCTAAGGACTATCCCAAGGAAACAAAGCCTCACTCCAACTTTATCATTCTTTACTGCGGTATCGGATGTAACAACCACATCCTCGGCCAGGAGGAGTGCTTTGAAAAGGGCGGTCAGCTCACTGACTCCAGCACAAAGAAGGGTATGAGCAATGCTCTTGATGAGGCAGCTCTTCCTTTCTGGGGTAACCTCTGTAAGGAAACAGGCGCTGAGCTCTGGTTCTGGATCTATCCCGTAACCTACCACTATTACCTTTCAAGCTGTCCTAACGTTCTCAACTTCTATCACAATATGAAGTGGCTCCACGAAGTAGCAAACGTAACAGGCTTCTTCTACGAGGGCGGCGGAACAACATATAACTTCGAGACACTTAAGGAGTATATGGCAGTTAAATTCATGTGGGATCCCGATATGACCTACGATGAATGGCTCGCTATCATGAAGGAATATCTCTATATCAACTACGGTGAGGGATATGAGGAGCTTTATCAGTACATTCTCATGCAGACAGAGGCAGGAGATCAGTGCGGTACTTGCTTTATCAACAACTTCGACCGTCCCGGTGATATGTATTCCTACGATTATCTTGCAGAAAATTATGAAGAGATGAGAGCACTTCTCGTAACAGCATACGAAAAGGCAGAAACATCTGATCAGAAAAAGAGAGTTCAGACTCTTCTCGTTTGCTGCGACTTTATGGGTCTTTCCTCCGTTCATACATCCTGGTATTTAGACGGTGAGAACAAATCTCTTTATATGGAGCGCTATGACTGGATGTATAATTACGTCAAGAATAACAACATGAGAGTATTCTCAAGTGAAATCTATCAGCTCCCCTCAAAGATCGATTACGAAATAAACCCCATGGTTCAGTTCTATGAGCACGGCTCAAGAAGACTTGGAATTTATCCGTAAACAAAATTAGGCAATCTGCACAAGCAGATTGCCTTTTTTTTGTCTAAATAAAATCGCAACTTCCTTTACATATTATTGAAAAAGAGAAAAGATTATGTTACAATGTATACGTATAAATATGATGCCCTAATGGGCAGAATGGAGGAAATATGAAAAAGATTTTGGCAATTCTTCTCTCTGTCACTATGCTTCTCGGTACAATGGTTGCAATTGTTTCCGCAGGAGAGGTCTATTTGTATCAGGAATTCACATATGATGATACCTATACACTTGGTGACGTTAACGATGACGGCCAGGTTAACGCAATGGACTCTTTCCTTATGAAGACAACCATTGCAGGCTCCAGTGACACAGAGATCAACACAGAGGCTGCAGACTTCAATGCAAGCGGTAGCTGTGATGCTCCTGACTCTTACACTCTCAAGATTTGTCTTGCAGGTGTTAAGGCATTAAAGGATTTTGAGCCCAACCAGGTTCATAAGATGACAATCGCAGGAGTTGATATCAGCGAGCTTTCCATCGTTCTTCCTGCAGACACAACAACTGAGGATAATACATATTTCGCGTACCTCAACTTCATGAAGTACATCAGAAACGTAACAGGTATTGAGATTCCTCTTTGCTGGGGCACAGCTTCCACAGAAAAGGCAATCTACTTCAATCTTGTTGCACTTGATTCCGAGCTTGGAGAAGAGCTTGGCATCGACGGTTACAAGTTCGACGTAACTGACGGTAACCTCAACATCTACGGTACATACCGTGGTAACGGCTATGCTGTTTTCGATATTCTTGAGGACTACCTTGGTATCCGTTTCTACCACGGTAACGATACCTTCGTTTACAAGCAGAGACTTGTTGACATTCCCGAGGGAACAAACGTTACAAAGATTCCCGATATCAACTTCCGTCACGCTCGTCAGACATTCGGTCAGTACAGATCCGATAACTCTGCTGAGGGTATCGAGATGCACAACGGTATGAGCGCTCACTACTTTGCAAACAAGCTTAATGCAAGTGAGGGCGGCTACACAGCATACGAGAAGTTCTATGGCTCTAAGCTTGGTCCCCTCTACTCCAATGCTCACTCCTTCGTTGAGTACTGGCAGATGGGTACAGGTGTATGGCCTCCTGAAAGCGGAAGACCCGAGGGCATGTCCGAATATATTTACACTAGTGCTGAATATCAGTATAAGTATGATTCCGGTACACCTTACGGTTCTCACAGAGGCAAGGACGCATATTCATGGCAGCCCTGCGCAACAGCTCAGGCTGATTTCGATACTCTCTTCGAGGGTATGATCGACTGTAACAGAATGGTAATGAGCTGGGGCAGACCTACCTTCATCGCTGAGGGTCAGACTCTCTTCTCCTTCTCCATCGCAGATAACCAGTATTACTGCACATGCCGTAACTGTAATAAGATCTCAAAGAATCAGGGCGAGGGCTACTCCGGCCTTTACCTCCAGCTTTATAATAAGGCTACAGAGAAGGCACAGGAATACTACCCCGGCGTTCGTCTTTACGGTATCGTATACGCTAAGGACTATCCCAAGACAATCAAGCCCCATAAGAACTTTGTAATTCTCTACTGCGGTATCGGTTGTGATAACCACATCATCGGTAAGGAAGAGTGCAATCCCGGCGGCGGCCAGCTCACAGACCCCTCTACAAAGAAGGGTATGAGCAACGCTCTTGATGAAGAGGCACTTCCTTTCTGGGGTAACCTCTGTAAGGAAACAGGCGCTGAGCTCTGGTTCTGGATCTACCCTGTAACATACCATTACTACCTTGTTGGATGCCCCAACATCTTCAACTTCTACTGGAACATGAAGTGGCTCCATGAGGAAGCAAACGTAACAGGCTTCTTCTACGAGGGTGGCGGACGTGAGTATCTCTTTGAGTCTCTTAAGGAGTACGCTGCTGTTAAGTACATGTGGGATATGGATATGACATTCGAGGAATACTGCGATGTTGTTAAGGAATATCTCTATATGTACTACGGCGATGGCTACGAGGAGATCTTCAGATACCTCGAGCTCCAGACAGAGGCAGGTGACGCGTCAGGCACATGCTTTATCAACAACTTCGACCGTCCCGGCGATATGTATTCTTATACATACATTGCAGAGCACTACGATGAGATGAGAGAGCTTCTTGAGATCGCTTACACAAAGGCGAACGACGCTGATCAGGCTAGCAGAATTGAAACAATCATTGCCTGCAACGACTTCCTCGGTCTCGCATCTGTTCACAACGACTGGTACCTCGAAGGTAACAGAGTTGATGACTATAAGGAAAGATTTGACTGGATGTTTGAGGTTATTACAAGAAAGGACCTCGACGTATTCTCCAGCGATCTCTATTCCTTCCCCAAGTCTAAGAACTATGATGTAAACATTATGAAGCAGATTTACGAGGAAGGCTCCAGACGTCCCGGCGTTGACCCCTATAACTAATTAAATCATAAAGAGCTGCCTTCGGGCAGCTCTTTTTCTTGACTTTTTTTTTAGGAATGGTATAATATAAGAAGAATATGTTGAAAGGAGAATTGAATATGTCAATTCTTAAAGGCGCAGCTCTCGTAGGTCAGTCCGGTGGTCCTACAGCTGCAATAAATGCAACTCTTGCCGGTGTTATCAAGGGCGCTATTGAAAATCCCGAGGCTATCACAACTCTTTACGGTATGCGTAACGGTATCGAGGGCTTCCTCTCTGAGCGAATCGTAGACCTTTCTGAGATGTTCTCCGAGTCTGTAGGTGTTGCAAGCGAGGAAAAGCTTTCCATCCTTTGCCAGACTCCCGCAGCTGCTCTCGGCTCCTGCAGAAAGAAGCTTCCCAAGCCCGCAGAGGATAAGGCATTCTTTGATAACCTCATCGAGCTCTTCAAGAAGTACGATATCAGATATTTCTTCTATATCGGTGGCAACGATTCTATGGATACTGTTGCTAAGCTCACAGCATATCTTGATACGTGCGATTATGAAATGAGAGTTATGGGTGTTCCCAAGACTATCGATAACGACCTTGCAGGTACAGACCATACTCCCGGCTATGGCTCCGCAGCAAAGTATATCGCAACAACTGTTTCCGAGATCATCCGTGACTGCGCAGTTTATACAATTCCCGCAGTTACTATCGTTGAGATCATGGGCCGTGATGCAGGCTGGCTCACCGCGGCAGCTGGTATTCCCGCTCTCGTTGGCAGACAGGCTCCCGATTATGTATACCTCCCTGAGGTTCCTTTCTCTATGTCCGGCTTCCTTAACGACGTAAGAGAGGCTCTTAAGAAGCATCCTAACGTAGTAATCGCAGTAAGCGAGGGCGTACGTGATGAAAACGGCAAGTATGCAGGTGAGAGCGCTCAGAGCGGTGCAACAGATGCTTTTGGTCACAAGTACCTCTCCGGCACAGGTAAGGCTCTTGAATTGGCTGTAAAGGCAGAAATCGGATGCAAGGTTCGTTCTGTTGAGGTTAACCTTCCTCAGAGATGTGCAGCACATCTTCAGTCTGCAACTGATATTTCCGAATCCCGCGGTGTTGGTGCTGCAGCAGTAGCAGCGGCAGTAAGCGGCAAGACAGGCTGCATGATGGCTATGGACCGTAAGGACGGCGAATACGGCGTTGAGTTCAATGCTAAGGAGATCGCAGGCATTGCTAATGCTGTAAGAAGCGTTCCCCGTGAAATGATCAACGAGCAGGGCAATAACGTAACAAAGGAGTGCCTTGAGTATATCCTTCCTCTTATTCAGGGCGAGATGGATAACAAGTATGAAAACGGTCTCCCCGTTCATTTTGTGATCTGATATGAAAAAAGCACTTTCCCTTGTTCTCGCATTACTGGTTCTTCTTTCTGCTACATCCTGTGCAAAGGGTACAGGTAAAAACGAAGAAACCACCGATACCTCCAAGAACGTCCAGAATTATGACGAGCTTGAACATAAAAGCGAGGACCGTTTTTCAGGCAATGACCTTCTGAGCTTTAAAAGTAACGAAAGCACAGTTGAGGTCAAGTCCGACAGCATGTTAGTCTTTGCCGAGGGTGATGTTGCTGTTGAAGTCCCCTTTGAGGACCCTCAGCAGAATACCTATTCAGGTGTTGTTATGCCCTTTGGCGCAAAGATTGGAGACAGCGCAAAGTCCTATGCAAAGAATTTCTCTCTTGATACAGGAAGTCGGATCGTAGCCATGT
>JAZRRC010000035.1:0-5165 GCA_045650355.1 Candidatus Avispirillum sp.
GTTACGATACAGCCACACTTCTTAGCCTCTTCGATAACAAGCTCAGTATCGAGGGGCTTGATTGTAGCCATATTGATAACGGAAGCAGAGATACCCTCAGCCTTGAGAGCCTCTGCTGCGATAAGAGCCTGCTCAACCTCAACGCCGTTTGCGATGATGGAAACGTCTGTACCGTCTACAAGCTTAACACCCTTACCGATCTCAAACTTATAGTTCTCATCGAAAAGAACGGGAACAGCCATTCTGCCGAAACGAAGGTATACAGGGCCCTCCATCTCGTATGCTGCTTTAACTGCAAGGCGAGCCTCCTGAGCATCTGCAGGGCAGATAACTGTCATGCCGGGAACTGTACGCATGAGAGCGAAGTCCTCACAGCACTGGTGTGTTGCGCCGTCCTCACCAACGGTGATACCGCCGTGAGTTGCGCCGATCTTAACGTTTGCATGAGGATAGCCGATGGAGTTTCTAACCTGCTCATAGGAACGACCTGCAGCAAACATTGCGAATGTGGATGCGAAGGGAACCTTGCCGGAAAGTGCAAGACCAACAGCCGCACCGATCATATTGTTCTCAGCGATACCGCAGTCAAAGAATCTGTCGGGATGCGCCTTCTTGAACATACCTGTCTTTGTAGCCGCCGCAAGGTCAGCATCAAGAACTACGAGGTTTTCGTTTTCATTACCGATCTCAACGAGGGTTGCGCCGTATGCGTCTCTTGTTGCGATCTTATCACCGATATTGTATGCCATTATTATTTACCCCCTTACGCGTTGAGATCATTGATAGCTACTGCATACTGCTCAGCATTGGGAGCAGTACCGTGCCAGCTTGCCTGGTTTTCCATGAAGGATACACCCTTACCCTTAACGCTCTTTGCGATAATAACGGAGGGCTTGCCCTTGCATGCCTTTGCTGCATTTACTGCAGCCTCGATGGACTCAAAGTCATGAGCATCGCACTCAACAACGTTCCAGCCGAATGCTGCGAACTTTGTATCAAAGGGAGCAGGTCCGATAACGTCATCGATAGCACCGTCGATCTGGAGACCGTTCCAGTCGATGATGTAGCAAAGGTTATCAAGGTTGTAGTGAGCGGCAAACATTGCGCTCTCCCAAACCTGTCCTTCCTCAGCCTCACCGTCACCAACGAGAGACCATACGCGACGAGATGAGCCGTCAAGCTTTGCTGCAAGCGCCATACCGCAAGCGGTGGAAACGCCCTGACCGAGAGAGCCTGTGGACATATCTACGCCGGGAACCTTGTTCTTATCGGGATGACCCTGGAGATAGGATGTTGTCTTTCTGAATGTCTTAAGATCCTCAACGGGGAAAAATCCGCGATGAGCGAGCACGGAGTAAAGCGCGGGAGAGCAATGGCCCTTGGACAGAACGAATCTGTCGCGGTCAGCCATATCAGGCTCTGCGGGATTTACGTTAAGCTCTTCAAAATAGAGGTAAGTCATCAGATCAGCTGATGAAAGGGATCCGCCGGGATGGCCGGAAGCTGCAGAATGAACCGCATCAATAATGCCGATACGGACATTGCGAGCAATTTCCTTGAGTTCTGCTACTCTTTTCTGTTCCATAGTTTTATTCCTTTCAAGGAGCACCCCTCGGGCGCATTATTTACTATTATATATGATAATACAAAACTTCCCAAAAGTCAAATATTAAATACAAAAACCACAAAATTTATAGGCAAGAAATATCTGTATCCGTCAGACAATCAGGCAATATCAACCGACAGTTAAGTCCGATTCGTTGACAAACATTTGTTTGAGTGGTATAATGGAGAAGTAATATTATACGAGGGATGCAAAATGGAAATCAAAATACGAAAAGCAAGCACGGGCGATGCGATTCAATTACAAGTCTTAAACAAAAAATTCAACGGAGATTATGGCGTCACGGCACAAATGATAGAAGATTCTCTTACATACAACGACCGAGAAGAAGTATTTGCTGCTGAAGCAGATGGCAAAGTAGTTGGCTTTTGCTGTGCTCAAATCTTCCAATCGTTCTGTTACGGAGAGAATTATGCGGAGATCACCGAAATATACGTTGACGATTCCTGCCAAAATACAGGTATTGGTACAAAACTGATTACTCATGTGGAAGAGTATTTAAGATCAATGAACATACGAAGCCTCGTTCTCTGCACCGGAGAGAATAATCACACAGCTCAGGCTTTTTATGAAAAAAACGGATGGCTAAAAAGCGCCGAGATCAAGTATAGAAAAAGACAGCTTTAACTACAAGTTCATAACCCATCGTAGGGGAGGGCCTGCTCCTCCCGCGAACAAAACTATATTCACAGCGAAATTTTGCGTCTGTAACGTGAGGAGCGAGTCCCTTCCCTACCGATAAAAATCACACAAAATAGTATAGGAGCAAAATCATGGACGGAAAGACAACGATCAAATACTTGCAAAATTACATCAAATCGAAAGACCACCACCCCGAACTGATAAAAGACTATTTCTTGAAGCTTTCCGAAGAGGTGGGTGAGCTTGCACGAGCGATGCGCAAAAACCTTGCAAGAGGTGAAAGAGACGACATCAAAGAAACAATTGACGAAGAGCTTTGGGATATTATTTACTATTCCCTCGCTATCGCCAATTGTTACGGTATTGATCTTGAAAGTGTTATAAAGGAAAAAGAAGAACTAAACAACGAGAAATACAATACGGGTATTGCATTTGAGGAAAACAGGTAATATGAACCGTAGGGAATTTGAATTATTTGAAAATTATATAAATCTATGATAAAAACAATAATATTCGACGCCTTTGGTACGCTTTTTAAGGTTACCGGCGGTGCATCGGCACGGACTATAATCTCTCACATTGAACAAACGGGAATCACTATTTGCGAAAAAGAATTTCTCGAAGAATGGAAGGCCTTTTACAAAGAGAAAACAAAAGACAGCGCCGAGTTTTTCACAGAACGTGAAATATTCATCTCCCGCATCAAAATGTTCTATGACCGATACAAAGTTCCAAGAGATGCTGCAAGCGATGCAGACGATCTTTTGAAAGAAGCGCATCAAAGAAAAGTTTACGACGACACCCTCCCCGCCCTGTCCGAGCTCGAAAAGAATTACGCCATTTTCATCGGCTCAAATACCGACAACGATGTTCTCAATTCCGTTATGATAAAAAACGGAGTTTCCGCCCATAAAGTATATACATCAGAAAACTTACGTTGCTACAAGCCCTCCCCTCGCTTTTACGAGCAGATTCTTAAAGAAAACGGACTAAATGCAAGCGAAGTTCTTTTCGTAGGCGACTCCGTTTGCGACGACATATGGGGGCCTCAGCGAGTGGGGATAAAAACTTGTTGGATAAACAGAAATAACAAAAACGAAGATAAAATCAAGCCAGACATTACTGTTGAAAGTCTGTCGGAGATTTCAAATGAAATTATAAGGCTATGAAAAAAAATACTTATTACAGGCGGAACCGTTTTCGTTAGCAGATATATAGCTGAATACTATGCAAAAAAAGGCGACGAGGTTTACGTACTAAACAGAAACACAAAAACACAGAGTAAGGGCGTAATTCTGATCGAAGCAGACCTCCACGATATAGGAGACAAGCTTAAAGGTCTTCATTTTGACACGGTTATTGACGTTACAGCATACGACGAAAAAGATATTACCGATCTTATAACAGCACTTGATTCCTTTGATGATTATATTATGATAAGCTCAAGCGCAGTTTACCCCGAAACAGAAGCACAGCCTTTTTCTGAAAAATCAAAAATCGGAGAAAACAAACATTGGGGCAAATACGGAACTGATAAGATATCCGCCGAAAACACCCTCCTCTCCCTTGTTCTCAACGCATATATCATCCGTCCGCCTTATCTATATGGCCCCATGAACAATCTTTACAGAGAAGCATTTGTTTTTGACTGTGCTATACAAGATAGAAAGTTCTGTTTACCGAGAGGCGGAAATATGAAATTACAGTTCTACTATGTGGGGGATCTGTGCAGATTTATTGACGAATTGATTTTGAAAAAGCCGAGCGATCATGTCATAAACGTTGGAAATAAGGATTGTGTCAGCATAAAAGATTGGGCATCACTCTGCTACAAAGCAGCAGGAAAAACAGCGGAATTTATATGTGCCCCCGACAAATTCACCCAGCGCGATTTTTTCTGCTTTTACGATTACGAATATTATCTCGATACCACCTTGCACGACAGCATACTTACCAAAACTACGGATCTGTCCGACGGATTAAAAAAATCCTTCGAGTGGTACGCACAAAATCAAGACAGCGTTAAAAAGAAAGAATATTTAAGTTTCATTGATACGTTTATCTCAGAGAAACAAGGATAAAAAATCGTCTTATATCAGCACTTCAAAAAACAATTCGCACAAGAACAAACGGCTATCATATAAACGATTAATTCACGGTAGGGGATGGCGCCCTCGACATCCCGCCCATCTGCACGAGAACCAAAACGATATTTACAGCGAGGCGTTATGGCTGCATCGGAATGTCGTGGGCGTCATCCCCTACCCTATACCTTGCGGCGAACACACAAAAGGAACAACTACAATGATAACTTTTTCACATTTAGATAAATCAGAAAAAGACATATGGCTGCCAAAGCTTTTTGAGCTTCTGTATGTTAACATGAAGGTAATCGCTCCAAGCGAGCTTACTTATGAAGAAGAAAAGAAAGACTGGCTTTCAAATGTGTCACCTGCAATTGACAAAGCCCCAAGACAGATCATTATGTGCTTTGATGATGATACATTAGCAGGTTTTATGCAGTATTACATCCGTAATGACTTGCTGATGATAGAAGAAGTTCAGCTAACAGATGCCTATCAGCGCACCACAGCATTTTACCGTATGTGCAGGTACTTAAAAGACAAACTCCCTGACGAAATAAAATATATCGAAGCATATGCGGATAAGCGAAATCTCAATTCCATTTCCATTATGAAAAAGCTCGGAATGGAGACCGTTGAGGATGATAAAACTTCTCACTTCTTGCATTTAAGAGGAGCCACTGAACAAATCAAAAAATTCAGATAAATTAACGTGCATAGTTAAAGAAAAAACAAAGATAAGCGTAGGGGCGTCACTGTGTGCGCCCGTGTATCTGCACGCGAACCAAACTATCAAAGGTTATCTTAGATCATGA
>JAZRRC010000036.1:0-6132 GCA_045650355.1 Candidatus Avispirillum sp.
CGGCTTTACCAAAGGCTTCGTTACGGTGAACGGCACGAACATCGGCAGATATTTCAACCCTATGGGCCCTCAGAAAACTCTGTATGTCCCCGCTCCCTTCCTCCGTGAGGGAGATAATGAGATCATCGTATTTGAATCGGATAAAACGGACACTCTCGAAGTAGAGTTTTGCGATATTCACGACCTTGGATAAGGGCATACTTTTCTTGAAAGAAAAGTATCAAAAGAACTTTAAAAAGGACAAGGTTTGGCCGAAACAAAAACACTGCAGAAATGAATTCATTCATTTCTGCAGTGTTTTTATTCATGCTGTTTTTTAATTTTTTTGCGTCTGTGCTCTCTTACTGTGCGCCTTGACATTAATAATAATTATGTTATAATGATGCTATAAAAATGATTTGCGGGGTACTTGTATGAAAAAAGACGAAAAGCCCATGGAATGGGGCGACTTCACAAACAAGGTGTTGGGTATCATTGGCAAATTTGTGCTTATTCCTCTGATACTGATAGGATCAGCTTTTGTATTTATTTCCCCTGTTATAGGTTTAGCAATAATATTCGGAAGTGCATTTTTGTTCGTGGGGGCAACTTTAATGCTCGTTATATTTAAGCCTGTGCTCATAAAAAAATATCCCGAGCCTAAAAAGCCCGAAAAGCCTGCGAATTTCGAGCAAATGTCTCGGGAAGAGCGAAAAAAACTACCTTTTCAGTCAAGCGGTGAGTATATGGTCGATCCTGCTGAGCCATATGAAGAGATGAATAAGCTGCATAAGTTTGCAGTAGACAGATTCGGCGGTGATTTGCAGCTGGCATTGGATTATATATTTACAAATTTAGGGGCAGAAGAGCAGAACTCTTTTATCGATAATCTGTCAGAAACAGATATAGCAGCCGCCAGAAATCTGGTATTTGCCAAGGCAAAACAGAGGTTGACAGATAAGGAAATTAAGGGTATTGTAAACGACTCGGTAGCACTTTCTTATCTGGGTATGGAAGAAGAGGATGTGCTGAAGGCAAAAAAGAATCCCTTTGTTAAAAAAATGTTTATTTCTATTGGCGCTCTTTTGATTTCTGTCGTTGTGGTGGCAGTGCTTCTGGTGCTTGCAGAGGAGTACATAGTGGATGATGAGTGGGCACAGCCTGTAGCTGCTATAATAGGCTGCGGTTCTACCTTCTTTGTTTTCAAAACTGTCAAGGATATAATGAATTGCATCCGCTTTAAGCGCTTGAAGCGCAAACTTGAAAAAGAGAAAAAAGACGAAAATTAAAAATACGGGCAATATTCCGAAGGAATATTGCCCGTATTTTATTTATACTATATTTCCAAATCTGTTGGTAGTATAATCACGGTCGACGGTGATCACGGTGTTGTAGGTGGGGCTCAGCTTTTTGATCTCACGGTCGATATATTCGCACATATCTCGGTCGGAGAGGGGAAATTCATCGGTAACGGCAACGTCGAAGATGAGGTTTGAGTGGGTAACGCCGAAAACTGCACGGAAGTCGTGCATGGAGGCGGGGGAGCCTTGCTCTGCGGCGATATGGGAGATGATCTCGGAAATTTCGGCACGGAGGGCGTTCACCTTGGGGTCGGAATGCTGAACGGGGTCCATATGGATAACGAGCTCGATATTTCCCTCGGCTCTGAAGTCGTTTTCGATATTATCGCAAAGATCGTGGGAGACCATAACGTCGCCCTCTGCGTCCACCTCAACGTGAACTGTGGCAAAGATTCTGCCTGCTCCGTAGCTGTGGATAACCAGATCGTGGATGCCCAGCACTCCGTCGTATGATCTGATTTTTTTAACGATAGAGGAGATGATCTCTCGGTCGGGGGCTTTACCGATAAGAGTATCGGAGGACTCGCGAACGAGGTTTATGCCGAGAACGATGATGTAGATTGCGATAGCGCCTCCGAGGATGGCGTCTGTATATCTGCCTGTATAGGGGGAGATGAGCATACCGATAACAACGGCACCTGTTGCAAAAATATCGCCGATGGAGTCGATGGCGGAGGCCTTGAGGGCATCGCTTCCTAACTTCTTTGCCACTGCGCCGTAATAGATAGCGAGAGCGGCCTTGCCAGCCATAGTTACTGCCATAACGATGATGGAGATAAGGTCAAAGTTTGCGCCCTCGGTGCCGTTAAAGAGCTTTTCGGCAGAATCGCGAAGAAGCTCAACGCCGAGGACTGTGATGATAACGGAGATGAAAAGTCCGCAGAGGTATTCCATTCTTGCATGACCGTAGGGGTGCTCCCGGTCTGCGGGCTTTCCCGAAAGGTGATAGCCCACGAAGAGGAAAACTGAGCTTCCCGCATCGGAGAGATTGTTGATTGCATCGGCAATAACGGCAATGCTTCCCGAGATTATTCCGATGGTTACTTTAATAATAAAGAGCAGGACGTTTGCGCATATTCCGACGATACCGCAGACCTTACCCTTTGAAAGTCTTTCCTTTGTATTTTCCATGATAACTCCAATTGCTTTTGGTTTTATAGTCTATTATATGATAAATTTTCCTTTTTGCTTTGCAAGTTTTTTAATCATACCATAACCGCCGACACTTTTCAAGATATATAGGAAAAAGGGCTTTAAAATCGGCTGTCTCCCTTGACTTTGAGGGTATATAGGAATATAATTTATTATGTATATTAATATGGTGCACTATATCCATTTGTGTGCGATACAAAAGAAAGGTAATGTTTTTTATGAAAAAGATAATGCTCGGCAACGAGGCTGTGGCAAGAGGTCTTTATGAGGCGGGAGTTCATTTTATTTCCAGCTATCCCGGCACTCCCAGCACCGAGATCACAGAGTTTGCCGCAAAATACAATGAGATGTATGCAGAGTGGGCTCCCAATGAGAAGGTAGCCTTCGAGGCGGCATACGGTGCTGCTATCGGCGGCGGCCGTTCCTTCTGCGCAATGGAGCACGTTGGTCTCAACGTTGCTGCAGACCCCCTCTTCGTTTCCGGTTATACAGGAATCAACGGCGGCTTTGTTATCGGTGTTGCAGATGACCCCGGTATGCACTCCTCTCAGAATGAGCAGGACAGCCGTCACTACGCTATCGCTGCAAAGCTCCCTATGATCGAGCCTGCAGATTCCCGTGAGTGCAAGGAATTTACTGCTCTTGCATACGACTGCTCCGAAAAGTTTGATACACCCTTTATCCTCCGTCTGACAACAAGAGTTTCTCACTCCAGCTGTCCTGTTGAAATGGAGGACAGAAAGGACGTTCCCGTTCGCGATTACGAAAAGAATATCGCAAAGAACGTAATGATGCCCGCAAACGCAAGAAAGCGCCACGTTGTTGTTGAGGAGCACCTCAAGGCCCTCACAGAGTTCGCATACGACTGCCCCTTCAACCGTGTTGAAAACAACGGCGCATCCCTCGGTATCATCACAGCAGGTAACTGCTATAACTACGCAAAAGAGGTGTTCGGCGAGGGCGCAAACTATCTCAAGCTCGGTCTTGTAAACCCCATCTCTGCTCGTCTTATCAAGGAATTTGCAGAGGGCTGTGAGCAGATCATCGTAATCGAGGAGCTTGACGGCGTTATCGAATCCTTCTGCCGCGCAAACGGTGTTGAGGTTACAGGCAAGGACGTTCTCCCCAATATCGGCGAGTTCTCTCAGGATCTTCTCAGAAAGTATCTTCTCGGCGAGGAGTCCGATTCCTCTATGATCGCAGATGAGATCCCTGCCCGTCCTCCCGTGCTTTGTCCCGGCTGTCCTCACAGAGGCGTATTCTATACACTCAAGAAGCTCAAGGTTACAGTTTCCGGTGATATCGGATGCTATACCCTTGGCGCAGTTGCACCTCTCGGCGCTATGGATACAACCCTTTGCATGGGCGCATCCATCTCCGCTCTCCACGGCTTTAATAAGGTTCGCGGCGAAGAGGGCAAGAGCGTTGCCGTTATCGGTGACTCCACCTTTATGCACTCCGGTATGACAGGCCTTGTTAATATCGTATATAACGGCGGCTTCTCCACAGTTGTTATTCTTGATAACAGCATCACAGGCATGACAGGTCACCAGGAGAATCCCCTTACAGGTAAGACCCTCCAGGGCAAGGCTGCTCCTTATATTTCTCTTGAGGATATCTGTGCAGCTCTCGGCGTTTCCAGAGAGCATATCAAGGTAGTTGACCCTGCTGATATGAAGACACTTGAGGCAACACTCAAGGAAGAGGTTTCCTGCGACGTTCCCTCCGTTGTTATCTGCCGCCGTCCCTGCGCCCTTCTTAAGGGCGTAGAGAGAAAGCCCGCACTTACAGTTGATAACGATAAGTGCCGTGGCTGCACATCCTGCATGAAGATCGGTTGTCCCGCAATCTCCATGGTGGAAACAGAAAAGGGCAAGAAGGCAGTTGTAGACGCAGCAATGTGCGTTGGCTGCGGACTTTGCAAGAATATGTGCGCATTCGATGCGTTCATCGGTTAATGGAGGTTACAATGGAAACTAAAAATATTATGATCGTCGGCGTCGGCGGACAGGGCTCTCTCCTTGCTTCCCGTATTCTCGGCGCTGCGGCAATGGAAAGCGGATATGACGTTAAGGTTTCCGAGGTTCACGGTATGAGCCAGAGAGGCGGAAGCGTTGTTACATACGTTCGTTACGGCGAAAAGGTTGCTTCCCCCGTTATCTGCGAGGGCGAGGCAGACGTTATTCTCTCCTTTGAGAAGCTTGAGGCAGCAAGATGGCTCCCCTATCTCAAGATAGGCGGCACTATCGTAACTGCGCTTCAGGAGATCAATCCCATGCCTGTAATCATCGGTGCTGCAGCATATCCCGATGAGATCATCGAAAAGATCACAGCTCTCGGCGTTGATATCATCGCTGAGGATGCTCAGGCAATTGCAAGAGAGGCAGGAAGCGAGAGAGCATCAAACGTTGCGCTTATCGGTCTTGCGGCTCACGTTCTCGGCTTTGCACCCGAGGTTCTTCGTAAGGCAGTTGAGGACTGCGTTCCTGCAAAGGCAAAGGAAGTAAACCTCAAGGCCTTTGATGCGGCTCAGGCGAAGGTGGGCTGATGGTAGATCTTCTCACACTGCAAAAGCACTTCATTCTTTCTCACCTCGGTGAGGGACACCATGCCGTTGACTTTACTATGGGTAACGGCCACGACACGGAGTTCCTTTCCAAGACCGTTGGTGCCCAAGGAATGGTAACTGCTTTTGATATTCAGCCTAAGGCGCTTGAAAGCACAGCGAAAAATCTTCGCGATTGGGGCTGCCCCGAAAACTGGCGCCTCATCTGCGATTCTCATCATAACGCCGCAAATTATATTGACGGCAAGATCAAGGCGGGAATGTTCAATCTCGGCTATTTGCCCGGCAGCGGAAACAAGGCTCTCACAACTATGAGAGAAACTACTCTTCCTGCTGTTGAAAATGCTCTTTCTCTCCTTGACCGTGATGCTATCCTTATGGTAGCAGTATACCCCGGTCATCCCGAGGGAGCGCTGGAGGGCGAGGAGCTGCAGAACTATTTTGCAACTCTTTCCCGTTATAAGCTTTGCATTGCAAAGTTCCAGATGCTCAATTCCCCCACGTCCCCCTATTTCATGATAGCGGAAACTAAGTAATAAAAAAGGAGGTGCCGCCGTGAACGAACAGAACAGAAGAAGACCGCAAAGCGTTGCCGGCGGTGCCGATATGCGCAGGAGAGGTCAGATGCCCCCTGCAAAAACCAGGGAGCAGCGACTTGAATCTCTCAGAATAGGTCAGCCCAGAAGAGAAGAGCCCCGTCACGAGGAGTATACTCAGATGCCCCTTCGCCCCATGACTTCAATGCCAAGGGGAAGACAAGCTCAGCGCCCTCCCGTACAAGGCCAGAAACCTCCCGTACAGGGTCAGCGCCCTCCTATGCAGGGACAGCGCCCTCCTATGCAGGGACAGCGTCCTCCCGTGCAGGGCCAAAGACCTCCCGTACAAGGCCAGCGCCCTCCCGTACAGGGTCAGCGTCCTCCCGTGCAGGGACAGAGACCTCCCAGGCAGGGCCAGAGACCTCCAGTGCAGGGACAAAGACCGCCTGTACAAGGTCAGCAAAGACCTGCCCGTCCCCCTGAGAAAAAACGTCCTCCCGAAAGAAAACAAGGCGGAGGATGGGTCATTCCCGAGGGA
>JAZRRC010000037.1:0-3594 GCA_045650355.1 Candidatus Avispirillum sp.
AGGCCGAAGCCTGAGACATATCAGAGTTGATTCTGCTCTTCTTACTTTAAAGAGCTCGTAGCTTTTCGCTACAATTTAAAAATTCAAAAGAATTTTCGGAGTCTTTGTTTGTCTTGTTGTTCAATTTTCAAGGAGCTTCTCGCTACCGCTCTGAGCGACAGCTTTGTTATTATATCAGATTCAAAACCCTTTGTCAATACCTTTTTTAAAACTTTTTGAAGTTTTTTTGAAGTTTTTGACTCTTTGTTTTTTATCTCCACCTCTTGGCGGGTGGATTTACATTATACCTATTTTTACCGCCTTTGTCAACACTTTTTTTCAAACTTTTTTCGAGTTTTTTTGCATTCGTTATTATTGACCAAGTATACATTTTGTATAAAGGGTTACAATTATACCAGATGCACAAATACACCCCGGGAGAGCTCACTTTTATGATTACCGTTTTTGCCAGAACCATTCTTATTTATCTGATTTTAATAATTTCGATGCGGCTTATGGGAAAGAGACAAGTCGGTGAATTACAGCTTTCCGAGCTTATCGTTACTATTATGCTATCGGATTTTGCAGCAACTCCTATCTACGAAACCGACATACCCTTCGCATATGCTGTCATTCCAATACTCCTTCTCTTATCCGTTGAGGTTATTCTTTCATTTATTATACTGCACGTTCCAAAGCTGAAGATACTTCTCGGCGGGAAGCCAAGCTTTATAATAAGGAAAGGAACTCTTGATCAAAAAGAATTAAAGAGACAGCGTATGTGCATGAGTGAGCTAATCGGCTCTCTCAGAGAGCAAGGCATATCCGACATAGGGGACGTTGAATATGCTATTCTTGAGGAAAACGGAAAGCTATCTGTTTTTGAAAAGGCATCAAAGAAGCCTCCCAGCGCAGAAGATCTGAATATTGATATAAAAGAGCCCGGCATTTCTCACGCGCTGATCCTCGACAAGATCATTATTGACAGAAACCTCAAGGAGGCAGGCTGGACAAAATCAAGGCTTTTAAAAAAGCTCGATCAGCTGGGTACTGACAAAGAAAGCATTCTACTCTTCTCCGTTAACGACAGTGGAGAAACTACCATTATATATAAGGAAGAAAAATGAAAGCATTTATAGCAGGAGCAGTTACTCTTTCACTTCTTATCGGCATCATCATTACAAATGCATTTCTGATATGCTCGAAGACCGATGATATCTTAGCCGAAATTGACGACCTTTCCTCTGATGCATCCGATGCAGATGCTACGCAGCTTTGTTTATTATGGGAGGAGTCTCGCTCATGGATTGCTCTTACGGTGCACAGAGAAAACGTTGACGATATTGACGACACACTTTCTCAGCTTACGCTTGAAATCGAATCTGAAAACGACATAGGATTTCTTCGCCAGAAAGCAAGGCTGCGGCAAATAGTAGAGCGGCTGAGGAAAACGGAATCATTTTCTCTCAGCCGCATCTTTTAATTATCTGAATACCTTACCGTCTGCTGTATAGAACTGCTTACGTGTTATTGTATGATATCCCGTATCGCCCTCGCTGAGCACTCTCAGCGCTACCTTTGCGATATACTCGGGATTCAGGTAGTTTGTATTATCTGCACAGGTATAGACCTTGATCTTCATACCGTCGTCTGTTCTTTCAAAAGAAATATCCTTGAAGAAGGGAGAAATATCTACTTCCTTTTCGCTGGACTTTGTCTTTTTAAGAACTACCACGGGGCCTGTGAATATCTTTTCAAGCTCTGCCTCTGCATTTTCGGGAACTGCGCACTTGAAATCAATTTCATTTTCCGCCCATGCGATCTGCTTGAAGTTGGAATCGGAGGAATAAACCTCGAGGATTTCAATTCCGTCGGGCATTGAAGACTTGAGTCGCTCAAAGATATACTCATCGGACACTTCTTCCACGATCTTGAATCTTGCAAGCTCGTTTTCACCGCCGCATCCAACGGACAAGGGAGACGCGAAGGTGAGTTTAGGGATAGGATTGAATCCCTCTGTATAATAAAGAGGAAGCTTTGACTTTACAAGTCCTCTCATTACGGCACGGTTGATATCAAGATGGGAAACGTAAGTAAGTGCGCCTGTTTCACGGAAACGGAATTTGATAGTGCGGACAGGCTTCTTTGAAGGATTCTTCGCAGCGCCTGCGCCTCTTGCATCGCGCTTACCCTCATCATCGTTATTGAAGTTGATCTCCTCTGCCTTAATATTCTGACCGAGGTATTCCACCTCGCTCTCCTCGTGACCGGGGCACCAGCGGCAAAGCTTTGCATCAACAAGGCAGTTTGCGCCGCATCCGGAGCATCTTTCCTTACAGGAGGGTGTTGTTGCCGCCTCACGGGCCTTATGTCTTTCGCGGATAAGGAATTCCTTGGAAACTCCGCAATCGATCATATCCCAAGGGAGCACCTCTTCGTCTGCCATTTCACGGTTTGCAAAGAATGCGGGATCGATATCGGTAGCGCTGAACACGTCCATCCACTTATCATAATCAAAGATCTCTTCCCACGCATCAAATGTCATACCACGCTTAACTGCTTCTTCAAGAGCAGCACCAAGCTTACGGTTACCTCTTGCAAATACTGCCTCAAGGCGGGAAACCTTTGCATCGTGATAGTTACACTTGATCTTTCTGTCGGTAAGGGAGGAAAGAAGAAGCTTCTGCTTTGCTTCAAGCTCCTCTGCTGTATTCTGTCTTTCCCACTGGAAAGGCGTGAAGGGCTTGGGAATAAAGCAAGCTACACTGAGAGTAGCCTGAGGCTGTCTCTTTCTGTTTGCACCGGGAGTTCTGTAATATTCCTCGATTACGGTCTTTGCAAGATGAGCGATACCCACAACGTCCTCATCAGTTTCATAAGGAAGACCGTTCATAAAATAAAGCTTTACCTGATTTTTGCCAGCGGCAAAGGCAACGCCTGCAGCACGGCAGATATCAGCTTCTGTTACATTTTTATTAATTACGTCACGGAGTCTCTGGCTTCCTGCCTCGGGAGCAAAAGTAAGTGTGCTTGAGCGCACGGTGGAAATCTTTTGCATAAGCTCCTTTGTGAAGCTATCAGCACGGAGGGAGGGCAAGGAAAGATTGATTCTTTCATCGTCTGTCCACTCAAGAAGCTTATCTGTGAAGGTATTTACCTTTGAATAATCGGAGATAGAAAGGCAACACATGGATATTTCGTCATATCCGGAATTATCGGCGATCATTCTCGCCTGAGCTGTAAGTGTTTCGGGGCTCTTTTCTCTTACGGGGCGGGTTACAAAGCCTGCCTGACAGAAGCGGCATCCTCTGATACATCCGCGGAACACCTCGAGGGTGATTCTATCATGTACTGTTTCGATTACGGGAAGAACGGGATTTGTGGGAACGAATGCCTTATCCACATCCTTTACGATTCTCTTGCGAACTGTTTTAGGAACGTCCTCAAACTTAGGCTCGATAGCCTTGAGAGTTCCGTCCTCATTATAGGAAATGCTGTAAAGAGAAGGAACATAGAATCCTTCGATACGGGATGCTCTGCGAAGGAAGTCCTTTTTATTATAGGTTCCGTCCTTCTTCATCTCAATATAGAGAGCCGCAAGCTCGGGGAGAGCCT
>JAZRRC010000038.1:0-31161 GCA_045650355.1 Candidatus Avispirillum sp.
CCGGTTTATCCCGTTTTGCAGTTCATCGCAGACTATCAAAATCCTTGAAATGGCTCAAAGAAGAATTAAAGAAGGAGGGCTTTTCAGAATGAATAATCAGCTAAAACGAAGCATTCAAAAAGCTTTTGCAGCTCCTGAACCGGATCTGCAGGAGAAGGCGAAATTTTTAAGAAAATTACCGCAACCGCAGATCAGTATGCTCCGGTTTATATTTGTGCAGGCATCATACGTGAGAAAATTATCATGGGCTCTGTCCGGCTTGATATTATTACTTGCGCTGTTCTGTGCCTGTAATATCAGCGAAGATACTCTATGGGTTGTATCTGCATTTGTTCCGTTATTGGGTCTTTTAGCGGTTACGGAAAGTACACGCTCAATGACGTACGGAATGAGTGAATTTGAAATGTCCACACGTTTTTCATTAAAAAGTGTGGTTCTCGCAAGAATGAGTATTTTAGGGTTAATTAATCTCTTTATAATTGCTTTCCTTATACCCCTATGCCGTATAGGCAATAACTTTTCTCTGCTTCAAACGGGGATGTATCTTACGGTGCCGTATCTTTTGACTGTAAATTTCAGTTTATGGATCGCTCGACGGGTCAACGGTAAGGAAACTATTTACGGTTGTATGGGTGCTGCCGTAGTTGTCAGCGGTATAAATACAGGACTGCATTTTATGACAGACCTTGTTTATCAGGAGATTTACATCAGTTGGTGGATCGTTCTGTCAATTTTCTTATTGATTGGGATGGCCTATGAAATACATTGCACGATAAAGCGAACGGAGGAATACACATGGAACTTGTCATTGACAGACTAACAAAGCAATTTCAAAATAAAATCGCAGTAGACCGTGTCAGTCTGCGTTTGCATAGCGGTGTTTTTGGCCTTTTGGGTACGAACGGTGCAGGAAAAACCACCCTTATGCGTATGCTCTGCGGCATCCTGCAACCTACAAGCGGTACTATAACGTTTGACGGTATGGACGTCTGTGAGGAAGGATATCGGGCAATACTCGGCTACCTGCCTCAGGACTTCGGCTATTATCCGGAATTTACTGCTATGGATTTTCTGCTGTATATGGCAGCATTGAAGGGTCTCCCCAAGCAGTCAGCCAAACGGAGGGCAAATGAGCTTCTGGAGCTGGTTGGCCTGCAAGATATGGGGCGTAAAAAAATCAAAACATTTTCGGGCGGAATGAAGCAGCGACTTGGAATTGCACAAGCATTATTGAATGACCCAAAGCTGCTGATCCTCGACGAACCCACCGCAGGACTGGACCCCAAAGAAAGGGTGCGCTTTAGAAATCTTATCGGACAGCTCGGCAAAGACAGTATCGTGCTTCTGTCTACCCATATCGTTTCCGACATAGAGCATATTGCCGACGAGGTGCTCATGATGAAAGACGGAAATTTGATTTATCACGGAGCATGGGAGGAGCAAATGGGCGATTTGGAGAGCTTCTATCTCGCGCAATTTGAGGAGGGTAGCCATGAATAATCTGTTTACCCTGTACGGTTATGAGCTGAAAAAGCTTTGGCAGAAGAAGCTGGTTTGGGTCTCTCTTCTTGTCTGTATGGTAGCCATTGCCTTTTCGATTCTGTTTCCTTTACTGGGAAACTATTCTGTAAATGGCGTACCCATCAGCACAAATTACGAGCAGCATCTGATCGATCAAGAATTGCGCAAAGCACTCAGCGGCGAGCCAATAGACCAATCCCTGCTGGAAAAGACCGTTGCCGCTTACAAGGATTTGCCTACAGAAACCGATTATATTTTAACAAAAGAATACCAAACCTACGCCCGCCCATACAGCGAAATCTTCAATTTGATCCGCATATGGACCGGCATGGACAAAGAGGCAATCGCACAGTGGTCTCCCGATGAAGCTGCATTATATGCCGCCATGACAGAGCGGTTTGAAGAATCGGCTGTTAACAACCATCTGACCGAAGAGGAAACTGCATATTGGCAGGAAAAAGCCGATGTTCTCACACTCCCCTTAGTGTATCGGGCCCATGAAGCATACCGAATTATCTTAGAGAATTTTCTCATCGTTGGCTTCATGATGCTGCTCTTTGCTGCCATTGCTCTTTCCAGCAGTTTCCCCGATGAGCACGCTCACCGCACAGATCAGCTTGTGCTGTGTACCGCAAACGGAAAAGGGCGGCTCTATTGGGTCAAGCTGTTCTCCGGGATCACCGTAGGGTGTGTTGGTGCGCTTTGCATGACGGCGTTGACTTGGGTGCTGTGTCTGTGCGTATACGGTCCAGAGGGCTTTGATGCCGCGATACAGCTCTTTTACTCGGGCTACGCAGGCAATATCACAATAGGACAAGCCTGCCTGATTGCATACGGCTGTCTGCTGGTAACGGCGTTTTTTATCAGCATATTTGTCATGTTCCTGTCCGAACTGTTTCACAGCAGCATTGCTGCAATATCCATAACTACAGGCATGATCCTTGCAGGAATGCTGGTTCAAATACCGGCAGAGCATCGCATATTGAGTCAGTTATGGGATTATCTTCCTACTTCTTTTCTATCCATGTGGAACACCTTTGACCTTCGTTTGGTTTCTCTGTTTGGAATGCAGTTCACCTCCTATCAAATCATTCCCGTGCTCTACATTGTTGCCGCGGCACTGTTGGCATTCCTCGGAAGCCGTATCTATTGTCGACGTCAGATCAACGGAAGATAAAAGCGTTCCTGTATAAATCGCGAGCTTGAAAGTCAAATCTATCCTATATACACCGAAATAACGATAAAAAAAGATCTGACGGATTTTCGTCAGATCTTTTCATTTTTGGGGGATAATGCAAAACCTTTTTTGTAAAAAAGGTTCTGCACTCCAAAAAACTTTAAAAAGGAGTTGTATAAATTTAGGTTTATCGGTATGTTGCAAACTAAAATTTGATAAATGGGAGAGACGTTCGCACCAAAGCCTCCCTCCATAAACCCAAATTTATTTAAGTTCTTCTTTTAGCTTCAGAATGTTTTCTTCGATTTTTTTGATTATTATCTTAAATTCCTCATCGGATTTTCCTGTGGGGTCCTCAAGATTCCAGTTATCGTCAAAGCCTCTACCGATAAAGGGGCATCCCACGTTGCAGCCCATTGATATTGCCACGTCGGGATCGGGAATATCAGTAATCAGTTTCGAGTGCTGAGTCTTTTCCATATCGATACCATACATCTCTTTCATGATTCTGACTGCATCCTGATTGATTCTCGGCTTTGTTTCTGTTCCTGCGGAATATGATTCAAAAACGTCGGGGGCAAGGTGCTTTCCAAGCGCCTCCGCAATCTGGCTACGGCAAGAATTATGTACGCAGATAAATGCTACCTTTTTCTTTGCCTTTTTATAAAAAGGACATTCCTTCTGTATGCACTGATTATTCATATGGGAACGGGAGCATACGATCTCGCCTATCTCCATATTGACCCCTAAATTCTCCCTTGCAAAATCAACAGCTTCCTTGATGGCAAGATAAGAATCTCTCTTGCAGCATCGGGGACCGCCGTTCTTTCCAATGGACAAAAGGGCTCTTCCCGTCATCTGATTGGAAAGTCCCCATCCCCCTTTTGAAAGGGGTGTTGATTTCGTTCCAACAGAAACGAACATTCCTGTGCTGTCACCTGCTCCGCAGGCGCCCCAGAATCCGCAGGCACCGCCGGGAACCTGCTTTCCTCTCTTTTGCATTTCATAAAGAGCGGATTTCAAATCTATATCTCCTCCTGCATTTTTATATGCAGTTAAAAGTGCAGAGCCTACCATGGTGTGATGCTCGTGTCCGTGCATATGACAGGAGGGCATGCTCATCATTTTCTCCATGATTTCTATAGGATTCTTTGACGTGCTGCTACAGCATATGGAGATAATTTCGTCCATTCCGCTTGTATGACATTCATCGCAAACGAAGTGCCCCTTTATACACCTTGTTTTGCTGCTTTGCTTTTTGTGGCAAAGCTCACATTCCATTATTTCATCGGTTTCAAGATATTCCAAAGGTGCTTTACAGATAAGGCATTCTTCATTCATTTAAATCACCCTTTCAAATTCAAGTTTATTATTTATCTGCCTCGGAGAGCTTTTTTACAGCTTCGGGATTATCGATATAGGTTTCAACGTAGCCGCACTGAGGGCAAACTGCACATTTGAGCTTTCCCAAAGCTCCCTTGAAGATTCCCTTCTCTCTTACATCTACTGCATAGCCACCGTTGGAAACCATAACGTTCAGGTCCTCAACCATGCAGGACTCGCATCTTAAACATTTTCTCATTTGATAACCTCCGCTGACTATTTTTTCTCTATCGCAATACTTGAGGCGATAGCGTATATAACTGTAATTACAGCAATGGGAATCGTGATATAAATCATCCAACCGACAAGAAAAAGGATATCGATTCCTATCAGTAAAAACATAATGCATATCATTAAAAATACCACGGCAGACTGGCGGTAGTATGGCTTTTTGTTCATCGCTTCCCGCTGTGTCTTTGTTGCGTAGATATAGGCGTTATTGAAAAGAAAGCCTTTTTCCATGAATGAGCGAATACTCATAACAAGGGAAAACACCGCTATTGAAAAAGGTATCATTGATATGATAATTTCTTTCATTATCAATCACCTCGCAAAATTATTTTGTCAGATTGATGATTGAATAAACCATCAGACCAACGCCAATGCCAAACAGTATGCAGCCGTACGGCTCAGTCAATTTGTTTGCGAAAAAGCCAACAGTACCACTACCCAGGGCACATAATATTGCAAACAGAAGCTTATTTTTTCTCATTCGATCACCCTCCTTCTCACGTAACTGCTTTACTTTTAAAATCTTGCATCTCTGCAATCATAGCTATAAACTCACCTTCTGTCAGAACAGTATCCTTCGGGTCGGGATTTCCTATACTGTGAACAAGATTATATCTTGCAGACTTTTTAATATCGCGTCTGAACTGCTCGTCCTGCTCATATACCGACCGATAAAGCCTTTTCAAAAAGCTCCTGTATTCTGCACTGTCACGAAGATAGCTTTGTCCATTCCACCAAAGCGTTTGCTCATCTTTCCAATCACAGCCCAGCTCTCCCGCAAGCTTTGCCTGAACACCCCAAAGACCGCAGATGATCCTTTGCTCAGAAGCATTCTTAAACTTGAGGCTTTGGAGCACACCCTCAATGGAACGGCAGGTTATGCCGTCGAAAACAAAGCTTCGTTTTGTAAAATTAGACAGTCTTCCTGCAAGTCCGTGTTTCTTACTATGTATATCCAAGGTTTTTTTAATAAAAAACATATTTCTTAACTCTCACCGGTTAATTAATCATCGGAAAGTCTCTTTTCATCTGCCAAAAAATTCCGAGCAGCAAAGCTCCTCTATCCATTCCTTTTTAGCTATCTTTTCGATCCATTCCTCGGGAATACCCTTTTCGGAGCCGATCCCGTAATATATTCCCGCCAGACCGCCTGCTACAGCCGCTACTGTGTCCGTATCCTCTCCAAGCTCAACCGCCGTGATCACACACTCTCGGTAGCTGTCCGTTGTAAGAAGGCACCAAAACGCTGCCTCAAGTGTATCGAGCACATATCCTGAACTTTTTATCTTTTCTCGGGGACTTTTATCTATAACGGGAACACGAACAAATATTCCCTCGCATTCTCCTTCAAGACTGCGAACAGCCTCAGTCTTGTCATCTCCTTCCAAAAGCTTTTCTGCAACCGTCAGATAATACTGACAGGAAAGGACAGAAATCTCATGTGCATGAGTCAGCGCTGAAACATTATATACGTCCGTCTTCGTATGTGGAACAAAAGCAAGAGGAAGAATACGCATCAACGAGCCGTTACCGTTAGCGTTAACTCCTTTTGCGCCGCAATCTTTTACTTTTCCCGTTTTGTGATATTTATAAATGGCATCCATAGTAGTTCCGCCAACGTCAAAAACCTCATCGTGAGCTGCAAAAGAAGCATCGAAAAGCCATCTTTCAAAATTTTTCATTATATCTTCAGGAGAAATCTTCCCGAGGCGACCGATGCTTTCAAGAGTTGCAAGGGCAAGGGAGCTGTCATCAGACCATGTGCCTGCCTCCTGATTGTGTGTGCCGTAACCTGTCATATCGGTCACGCTGTAAGTATCTCTCGTTTTAAATTCATAGGGCACGCCGAGAGCATCTGCCACAACAAGTCCCATAATCGCATCATAAATCTTACTCATACCGCTTCTCCTTATAACTCTTCCTATATTTCATAATATCACTAATTCAGAAATAATTCAATGACATTTTTTACTTCAATTCTTGACTTTTATCAGGATATCGATTATAATAATGCTTGTTATATAACAATTGTTATGTAAGAGGTATGTTATGCCACCAAAGGTTAAAATTACAAAAGATGATATTATTAATACTGCTGTTGAGATAGTGAGGCGCGACGGTGCCGATGCTCTCAACGCACGAAACGTAGCTGCTGCCCTTGGATGCTCCACACAGCCTGTTTTTTCAAACTTCGCTTCTATGGATGACTTAAAAAGTGCCGTTGCTACACGGGCAAATGAGCTATGCTCTAAATACATTCAAAATGAATGTACAAAGGAAGAGGTTCCGCCCTACAAGGCAAGCGGAATGGCATATATTCGCTTTGCCAAAGAGGAAAAGGAGCTTTTTAAGCTTCTCTATATGCGCGACCGCTCAAGTGAGAACCGGAATCGAGAGAGTGATCTCTACGACGAAATGGTTTCCATCGTCAGAAAAAACACGGGCCTTGAAAGTGACCGGGCAGACCTTTTCCACCTTGAGATGTGGGTAACGGTCCACGGCATTGCCACAATGCTGGCAACAGGCTTTCTTGACCTTGAATGGGAGCTTATCAGCAAGATGCTGACAGACACCTATATGGGTCTTCGAAAACAGTACGGAATGGAGTGATATCATGATCGCTATAAAATCAGAAGGACTTACAAAAAAATACAAGGACGTAGTAGCCGTTGACGGCCTTGACCTCACCGTTTATAAGGGAGAGCTCTTTTCTCTCCTCGGAATCAACGGAGCAGGCAAAACTACAACTATAAAAATGCTTTCCTGCCTCACAGCCCCTACTTCAGGCGATGCCCTTATTCATGGAAAGAGCATCATTCGCGAGGCTTCCTGTGTGAAGCCCCTCATCGCTGTTTCCCCTCAGGAAACCGCAGTTGCCCCCGGTCTTTCCGTTTATGAAAACCTTGAGCTTATTTGCGGAGTTTACGGCTTCTCAAAGGAAGAGCGAAAAGAAAAAATTGAAAATATAACAAATCTTCTTTCCCTTTCTGAAGTCTCAAAAAAGAAAGCGGGCAAGCTTTCCGGAGGATGGAAAAGAAGGCTCAGCATCGCAATGGCACTTATCTGCGAGCCGAAAATCCTCTTTCTCGATGAGCCAACCCTCGGTCTTGACGTTATCGCCAGAAGCGAGCTTTGGGATATTATCCTTGCCCTTAAGGGCAAGGTGACCATCATTCTGACCACCCACTATATGGAGGAGGCAGAGGCACTCTCCGACCGCATAGCTATTATGAAAAACGGAAAACTTATTCTCTGCGATACTGCGGACAGAATAAAGGAGATTGCAAAAACAGATAAATTTGAAGAAGCCTTTATCAGAATAGTAAAGGAGGATAAAAAATGAGAATGCTGATCTTTGCCACACGAAACACTAAAGAAATACTCCGAGACCCTCTTAATCTTTCCTTTGGACTCGGCTTTCCCCTTGTGCTCATCCTCCTTCTCAGTGCTATCCAGGCAAACGTACCCGTCAGCCTTTTTGAGATACAGCACTTAACTCCCGGAATCACCGTTTTCGGACTTTCCTTTATGTCTCTTTTTTGCGCTACTCTCATCGCAAAGGACCGCCAAAGCGCACTTTTCCAGCGTCTGTACACAACACCCCTCACTCCTTTTGATTTTATTCTCGGCTATACTTTGCCCATTATTCCCATAGCTGTGGCTCAGACTGTTATCTGCTATATAGCGGCAATAATTCTCGGACTTGAGGTTACCTTCAATATCGTATACGCTATTATTTTCATCATTCCCGTTTCACTTCTCTACATATCCATCGGACTTCTTGGAGGAAGCTGTCTCAACGATAAGCAGGCAGGCGCCGCTTACGGTGTCCTTCTCACAAACGTTTCTGCATGGCTTTCGGGAATATGGTTTGACCTTGACCTTGTAGGCGGTGTTTTCAAGGAAATTGCATATGCACTCCCTTTTGTTCACGCAGTTGAAATGGAAAGAGCTGTGCTCCTCGGAGATATTTCCTCAGCTCTGCCCCATCTTTGGTGGGTGCTCGGATACAGCGCGCTTATACTCCTGGCAGCAGTTGCACTGTTTTTCAGACAGATGAAAAAGCAATAAATTATTGCAAATTATCACATTTTCGCAAGAAATATATGTCAATTACCATTGAATCGCGGCCCCGGACCGGAATCGGACGGCCTGCATGTTTATTTTTTGCATTTGACTAAAGTGTTTTGATTTATTCTTTCAATTCCATATTTACTGCAATTGTCTAAAACTTTAAAAATGGGTTCGAGATCATCGTGATTTCGAACCCATTTTATTGAATTCATAAGAACATATTGTATTGTAACGGGAAATATGGTATAATTGTAGTATTAAAGACATTTGACTAACGGAGATATAAAATGCTGAGAATTTTTGTTACGGGAGACAACCATATAGGCTTGAAATACGCAAGCCACGAGCAGAGCTCGCTTCTCGCATCACGCCGTATTGATGCCTTCCGAGGCATGGTTGCGGCCGCAAATGAAGAAAATTGCGCTATTTTTGCTATTACAGGCGATCTTTTTGAAAATACATACAGCATAGCAAAGAAGGATATCAAGGCACTGCTGGATATTCTTTCTGAATTTCGCGGTACCGTTGCGGTGCTTCCCGGAAACCACGATTATTACGACAAGGAGGTCAAGCTCTGGCAGTATTTCAAGGATGTGATGTCATCCTATGACAACATCATGCTCCTTTCCGATTACCGCCCCTACGAAATAACCTCCTTCGGTGAGGACATTGTGATTTACCCCGCACTCTGCACCTCTCTCCACTCTGCCCCCAGCGAAAACAATCTCGGTTGGATAAAGGATACCGATATCCCCGATGACGGTGCTTATCACGTCGGTATTGCACACGGTGCTGTCGAGGGAGAAACTATTGACAACGAGGGACAGTATTTTCTGATGAAGCGCCATGAGCTTGAAGAAATTCCCGTTGACGTCTGGCTCATCGGTCACACCCACGTTCCTTTCCCTAAAAATCTTACAGAGGAGCTTACCCCCTCGGAAAAGATATTCAATGCAGGCACTCACGTTCAGACTGACGTTTCCTGCAACACTGTCGGTCAGTGCTTTATCGTTGAGCTTTTGGATGATAAATCCGTTAAGGCAAAAAAGGTAAACTCCGGAAACCTTCGCTTCTATCGCAAGGCTATCAGCCTTTCTGCAGGCACTATGGAGGAGGACCTTCAAAGAGAGCTTGCGGATATTGAGGCTGACAGCGTTGTAGATATTATTCTGAGCGGTGCAGTCAGCTCTGAGGAATACGATGAAAGAGCGAAAATCATTGACAGCGCCCTTTCAGGCTTTATAGAAGGCACATACAGCGACTACGCTCTGAGTAAGCTTATTTCCAGAGAGCTTATTGAAAAGGAATTCCCCGAAACCTCCTTCTCAGCAGGACTTCTCACCGCACTCCTTAGTGAGCCTAAGGAGGCACAGCTTGCATACGAGCTTTTGAAAACATTGAAGGAGGGCAAAAAATGAAGATAAAAAGCATATCCTGCACTCAGTTTGCAGGCATACGCGACCGCAGCGTTTCCTTCACAGACGGTATAAATATAGTTTACGGTAAAAATGAAAGCGGAAAAAGCACTCTCGTTAATCTGATCTCCAGAACACTTTTTCAGGGAGCTAAGCTTGACCGACGCAGCAATAAGGACTTCTTTGATCTCTATTTCCCCGGAGCAAAAAAAGGCAGCACCATCGTTGGCGATTTTGCAGACGGAAAGATCACCTTTGAGACAGAGGAAGGCACCTATACCCTTTCAAAGGAATGGGGCGCCGATTCCCGCTGCACGCTTTCCACTCCCGACGGAGTTATCCGCGATCAGGCAAAAATAGATGCGGCCCTCAGAAATGCCCTCGGCTACGGTGAGGGAGTTTATTCAGACCTTCTTTTCTCCTCCCAGAGAAATACGGATACCGCTTTGCAGACTATTCTTGACGCATCAAAAAAGACTGATGCAAAGCAGGAGATAACAGACGCAGTCACACAGGCTTTTTCCGAAAGCGACGGAATCTCCACAGATGCAATTGAAAAGGCAATAAACGAAACCATTGATGAAATAGCGGGCAAGCATTGGGATTTTGACCGTGAGGCTCCTGCAAGAAAAACAGGCTCGGGACGTTGGTCTACAGGTCTTGGCGAGATTCTGAAGGCATACTATGCCGCAGAGGACGCAAGAGCTGTTCTTCTTGAGATAGAGAGACTGGAAACCGAAGCTGACAAGACAGCAAATGATTATATAAAAAAGGATAACGATGCAAGAAATGCAGAGGAGGCATATAACAGCTTCAACACCTTTGCAGGCAGACTTGCAGTACAGGCTGAGCGCAAAAAAGCAATCGCCCGACTTGAAAAGGAAATCGGGCGAATCACCGATATCCTTGCAAAATGGCCTAAAATTTCCGAAGAGCTGGAAAAGGCAAAGACCTTAAAAAAGGAAAAGATCGACCGCATAATGATTGATCTCTATGCCTCTGCCAAAAAGCTTTGCGATGAAATTGATGCCGCAAGAGCCGCTATGCCGACACTTCACCCCGACGAAAGCGAAGTAAAAGCCGTAGCATCTGCCCTTCGCAGAATCACCGCTCTTGAAAACAAGCTTTGCGGCATGAATATCACCGCAGTTATTAAGATGCTCGGAGAGCATGCTATAGAAATCATTTCATTGAAAACAGGCAAGCCTATCGATCTCTCGGAAAATGCTGTTTCCATCACCGAAGCAGTGACCGTACGAATTCCCGGAGTTATGGAAATGCAGCTTTCTCCTGCGGACGTTAACGTTTCACTTGTTGAAGCTGAGCTTGAAAACGAGAAGAGTGTCATCCGGAGTATCTTTGAAAAATACAGCGTTGATTCCTATGAAGCACTTGAAAAGCTTTCAGTCTCCTATGCTCAGGCAGAAAAGGAGCTTGAAAAGCTCAACGCCAAGCTCTCATTGCTTCTTGGCAGCATGAGCCTTGATACCCTTACCGAGTCTGCCGAAGCCATCACTGAGCCTGTGCGAGCCCTTGAAGAAATCGAAGCAGATATTTCTGCAATCTGCATGGGTACTGAAATTTCTGGATTTATTACAAAATCCGAAACAATCATTCAGGGATATACCACTGAATATTCAAGCATAACAGACCTTAAAGCCAAGGCCTTTGACCTCGATTCAGAGCTTCGTCGCGCAAAAGAATCTGTTGCCGCAGTTGAGGATATCCCCGAGGAATACGCCTCTGTAACAAGCCCTGAGGAGTATCTTGAAGCCTTGAAGACAGATATGAAATTCAAGCAAGGTCTTCGTGAGACTGCTCTCACAGCAAAAACCGCCTCAAAGAGCAAGCTTGAAGCCTTTAAGGAAAACGTGAGCGGAGACCCTGAAGAGGAGCTGCAAAGAGCTGAGCGTGTCTATGACGAAAAGAAATCTCTTCTTTCTCATTGGCTGCACATCAGAGAAATCTTTACAGCACAAAAGGAAACTATAAAGGATAATCCCATGGAGGATATCGCAAATAATTTTGCAAAATATCTGGCTATTATTTCCGCAGGCAAGGTTTCCTCCGACTTCCCCGAGGCTGACAAGCTTAACATGAATATCTACAGCGATAACAGACTTCTTGACTTTGCAAAGCTTTCCGAAGGCACAAAGGAAACAGTTTCCCTTGCCTTCCGCCTTGCAGTGCTTGATCATCTCTTCCCCAACGGTGGCGGAGTTATCGTATTTGATGACCCCTTCACAGATATGGATGATGAGCGCACAAGAGAATCACTGAATCTTATCAAGGAATGCGCAAAGCGCCATCAGGTGATTTTCCTTACGTGTAAGACTGAATACGCAAATCTGTTTACCGAAAGCAGCATCACCCTCTGAAAAGCTTCAGAAAAACAACAACCGCAAAAAGGTAGACAACCTCGCAACGAGGTTGTCTACCTTTAATTTTTTCATTTTATTTCAAGCTCTCAAAAGCTTTGAAAAGCTTTTTTGCTATGCTTCTCATTGCTTCTTCGTCTACCTTTACCACCCGGCGGTCATAGGTGCAAAGACCGTTTGTTTCGTCTTCCACGTCAGAAAGCTGTGTCAGCACTGCAGCGCAAAGACCCGATCTTTCAATTTCGTGGACTATCTCGTCAAGATAAAGCTCCGAAATGCCCTTTGTGAGGGCCTCGGCACTTTTGAAAAGTTTATAGCCGTAATTCTTTTGAAGGTTAAAGCAATGCCCATCTTCTCTATAAGAATATCCGCCAAACTCGGAAAGCACGAGAGGTCTTTCAAAATGAGGCTTCAGTCTGATTTTTTTGAAATAAACGTGCTCGCTTACAACGTCGCTTTCCCTTGTATAAAACCATCCGCTTGCAGTATCCCAGATGCGCCCGGGGTCGAGGGACTTCATTTTCTTATATATCCTGTCTCCGTCATACTGTCCCCAGCCCTCGTTAAAAATTGTATAGTAGCAAACACAGGGATGGTTATAAAGAAGCTTTACGGTCTTCTCGCAATTATCCTCAAAGCTGCTCTTTCGAGCATCCGAGGCTCTCTGCCACCACCTTTTTTTCATACCGACAGTAGGCAGGACGGTATCTCGGATATAGCTGTATTTTCCGGAATTGACCATATCCTGAAAAACTATCATTCCGTATTTATCGCAATAATAATAGAATATCTCAGGCTCGATCTTTATATGCTTACGGAGCATATTGAAGCCGAGGCGCTTCATTGTAAGTATATCCCATTTATATCCCTCGGGGGATGCAGGGAGATATATGCCGTCTGCAAAATACCCCTGGTCAAGGACTCCGTGGAAAAAGAAAGGCTCTCCGTTAAGGCAGATAAATGGCTTTCCGTTTCTTTTTTCCACAGTAACCGTGCGAAGGGCAAAATAGGATTCTATTTTATCATCCCCTGCTGTCAAGGTAAACTCATAGAGATACGGCTCTTCGGGCGACCAGAGCTTGGGAGAATCTATTTCAACTGTAATGCTATCACCCGAAAATGACCTTGAAATAATACCGTCGTCCGTTTTTATCTCAAGGATTTTTGCCGCTTCCCCGCCCTCGGTACGGATTGTGACAGAATTGAGAGTAGTATCGATTTTAAGTGATCTGATATATTCCTTAGGCACGCTTTCAATCCAAGGGGTCTGCCATATTCCGCTGATAGGAGTATACCACATTCCGCCCCGCTTTTCTCTTTGCTTGCCGTATGCCAGCCCAAGGTCAAGCTCATCTGTGACCTCAACGGTAATTGTATTTTCTCCCAAATTAAGAAGATGGCCTATCTCAAAACAAAAAGGAAGGTAGCCACCCGTATGCTCGCCTGCACACCTGCCGTTTACAAGGACCTTGCATATCTGGTCAACCGCTCCGAAATGGATAAGCACTCTGCCGCGGTCAAAGCCCTCGGGAATAGTTATCTCTTTTTTATAGATATACCTTTCGCCCTTTTTCTTTTTTCTGAAAATTCCGGAAATACGGGACTCGGGCACAAAGGGAACGGTTATCTCCCCAAGGGGCGTTTCCTTATTATCGGCCTTTGAAAGCAGCTCCCATTTTCCACAAAGGGATATATAGGATTCTCTTTTCATCTGAGGTCTGGGATAAGTGCTCCACGTTTCACAGCCTGCAGACTCAAAGGGGGTATACAGCGTTGCAAAATTTTCTCGCTTTTCTTTCATATATGTCACCTATAATGCTTTTTTATCATTATACCATATTTTCTTTGATTTTGACACAGGAATGCTGCCCTTTTATTTTCAAAAAACACTTGAAATTTCCCTTATAATCGTATATAATGACTCTCGGCGAAAATTTATAACAAGTTTATAGAAAGGAATACCACAATGAAGAAGATCATTTGCAAGGTTGAGTACGATACCGAGGCATCCGAGATCGTTGCAAAGTTCACAAGCGGTGAGCTCGGCGATGCAGCAGGCTATGAGGAAACTCTCTACATGACAGCTGACGGTAAGTACTTCATCTATACAAACGGCGGCGAAGAGTCCATCTATCCCGAGGAGAACATCAAGAGAATCGCTAAGGATAAGATCGAGGCTTGGAAGGCTGAGCACAATCTTTAATATAGAAAAGAAGCTATCGCAAAATTGCGATAGCTTCTTTTTTTACCTGCTTAACTATAAATTCGGGTTTATCGAGGAGGAGACGGTCGCTTTTTTGAAAAAAAGCTCCGCAAAAAACTTTATAAAAGGATAGGTGGAAGAGAACTTCATTTCTCTTCCACCTATCCTTTAAAGCCCTAACGGGCTTTTCTTCAAAGAAGTAACATTTCTTCTTGATAAACCTAAATTTATATTAATCCATTTTCAAAGTTTTTTGGGGAGAGGAAGAAAAAACGATTGAATATCGTTTTTTCAACGATGTAACTAAAACAAGGAGAGTATCGAGGCAAGCGTATGGCGCCGATGATAATCGACTATGTTTTAGGAAGGGACAGGACTTTTTTCCAAAAAAGTCCTTTGCATTTTTTACTTTTTCTTAAATATCAGCTTATCCACGCGTTTGAGGAGAAGGGCGAACAGCCATGCTGAGAGCATTACTGTCACTATTACCAAAAACGCAAACAGGGTGCTGTTTTTATTCAATCCGAAATGGCGGAGGAACGTCATGGGGATTCGCTGAATTATATAAATTTCAAAGGAATGCTTACCAAGCCATGCGAGGATCTTATTATCAAACTTTACTTTGATTGTCACCCACGTGAGAAGGAGACAGAACACGGGGGCAAGGATAGTGAAATATTCCACGTAGAAGCGGCGGGCATAGAGAAATGCAAATGCAAGAACAAGGACACCGAGTATGGGAAGATAGAAATACCACTTTTTCGCAACGGCATCTATCTTATCCTTGAGCACCGCATACCAGATTCCTGCAGGGAAGCAAAGAATGGTATCGTACCACCAAGTTGCATTTTTTCCGTAAAGGATCGCCATAACGGCCCAGAAGAAAAGGCAAAGGATCGAAACAACCGATGCAAAGATCACGTTTCCCGTTTTTGTTTTCTCCTTGATAGTCATTGCGATAAATGCGATAACGTAGAAGATAAGGGTATCGAAAATAAACCAGTTGGAGTTTCCGATGCTGCCCCAGCCTATCCAGCAGGTCAGGTACTGAGTCTTATCAAAATCGATGGAAAGGATAAGATTCATAATGGCAAAGAGCAAAACTGCAAGGTCAAAATGAACCAGCACCTTCAAAAGACGGTTTTTGAGGAATCCGTCGTAATAATCGCCCTTTTTATTATATGAATAAACAACACCGTAGCCGGAATAGAAGAAGAAGAGCGCAACCATAAGCTGACCGATGTGGTTTATAATATTTCTGTAAAGCTCCTCTGTGGGATGAGTCAGGGCAACGTATCCCATCATATGGCTCATTACGATAACAACGGCAAAAAATCCCTTGACGGCAGTTGTCTGAGAAAGACCTGCATAGTCCTTGTGGAAGCCGGAAAACTTAACCCCTATAAGGGTTATAATAACAAGAATTATAGGCAGAGCTATCATACGTACCTCCATGCTTATATATGCTATATACTAACATATATCGCTACGATTGTCAATGAAGCGACAGGCAATACGGAACTGTTAATTTTAACGTTTGCGCCTTGAATCTCTCACTGAAATATGATACAATTTCAAAAAAAGAAAAAATGGTAACGGTTATGACAATAAGAAAAGCAACTCAAAAAGATATTCCCGCCCTCCTCGCACTTCTTTCTCAGGTGCTTGAGGTGCATCACAAGGGGCGCCCCGATATTTTTCGTACAGGGGCTGTCAAATACACAGCAGATGAATTAAAGGCTCTTTTAGAGGATGAGACCCGTCCTGTTTTCGTATACACCGACGAGTGCGATACAGTCAAGGGCTATTGCTTTTGCATTATAAAGCAGGAAATCAATTCTAATATTCTTACAGATATAAAGACTCTTTATATTGACGACCTTTGTGTTGATGAAAACGCAAGAGGTCAGCATATAGGCTCCTCACTTTACCGCTATGCTCTTGATTACGCCAAGAGCGAGGGATGCTATAACGTTACCCTGAATGTATGGGCACTCAACGATTCCGCAATGGAGTTTTACCGCAAAATGGGTCTTTCCGTACAAAAGGTCGGAATGGAAAAGATACTTTGAAAAAGAGCTGTTGCATTGCAACAGCTCTTTTAATATTTAGCGTTAAATTCGGGTTTATCTGAGGTTTGTATGTTGCATTGTAGGGGCGAGCATTGTTTTGGTTTAAATCTGTTCGATAAACCCGAATTTTATTCCTCATTCTGTGTTTTTTCAAACACGATTTCGCCGTCTTTCATAACTGCGGTCACGCTATCGCCTGCTTTGATCTCGCCTGAAAGTATAGCTTCGGAGAATTTATCCTCTACGCAGCGGACTATTGCCCGACGCAAGGGTCGTGCTCCGTATACGGGGTCAAAGCCTTCCCTTGCAAGATAAGCCGCAACCTCATCGGAAAAGCTGATTTCGATTCCCTGAGAGGCAATTCTCTCCCGTACGTTTTCAAGCATAAGGGAAGCTATAGCTCTGATATCCTCATCGCTCAGCTTGTTAAAGACAATGATCTCATCAATTCTGTTAAGAAACTCGGGACGAAAGGTAAGCTTCAAGGCCTCCTTGACCTTTATTTCCATATCGTCCGCATCGATAGGGGCTGCTCCGAATCCGAGCCGTCTCGGCTCTGTGATGCTTTGTGCGCCTACGTTTGAGGTCATAATAATGACCGTGTTCTTAAAATCGACCCTTCTGCCCTGAGCATCCGTCAGGATTCCGTCATCAAGGATCTGCAAAAGTATATTGAAAACGTCGGGATGTGCCTTTTCGATCTCATCGAAAAGGACAATGCTATAAGGCCTGCGACGAATCTTCTCCGTCAGCTGACCGCCATCGTCGTAGCCCACGTATCCCGGAGGGGAGCCTATAAGCCTTGAAGTTGAATGCCGCTCCATATACTCGGACATATCGATTCTGATCATTGCGCTCTCGTCTCCGAACATCACTTCAGTCAGCGCCTTTGTCAGTTCAGTTTTACCAACTCCCGTCGGGCCGAGAAATATAAAGGACCCGATTGGTCTTTTGGGGTCTTTCAGCCCTGCTCTTCCTCTTCTGACAGCCCGTGCCACCGCATCTATTGCCTTATCCTGACCGATGACCTTTTCCCGAAGAAGCTTATCCAGATTGAGAAGTCGCTCGCTTTCCTCACCGCAAAGCTTTTTTACGGGTATTCCCGTCCATGCTGTCACAATATCCTCGATATCGCCCTCACAGACTACTGCGCCAACCTTTTCACGATGCCTTTTTCTTGCTGCATCAATTTCGCCTGCAAGCCTTTTTTCTTCATCGCGAAGAGCCGCAGCCGTCTCAAACTCCTGTCCGATTATTGCCCTTTCCTTTTTTACCGATACCTTTTTCAGCTCATTCTCAAGAGCCGCAACATCCTCAGATGGGGCATATCCCTGTATTCTCAGCTTTGATGCTGCCTCATCTATGAGGTCAATGGCTTTATCGGGCAGAAAGCGGTCACCGATATAACGGACGGAAAGCCTTACCGCCGCCTCGATTGCACCGTCCGATATCCTCAGCTTATGGTGCTCCTCATATTTCTCACGAAGCCCCATGAGTATCTGCACAGTCTCCTCAGGTGTGGGCTCTCCTACCATTACAGACTGGAACCTTCTCTCAAGAGCTGCATCCTTTTCTATATATTTGCGGTATTCCTCAATAGTTGTCGCACCGATAATCTGCATCTGACCTCGGGCAAGAGCAGGCTTTATGATATTTGCCGCATCAACTGCCCCCTCTGCGCCGCCCGCTCCTATTATTGTGTGAATCTCGTCTACAAAGAGAATGACTCTGTCATCCCTCGCAACCTCCTCCATAACGCTCTTCATTCTTTCCTCGAATTCACCGCGATATTTTGCCCCTGCAACCATTGATGAAATATCAAGAGTTACGATTATTTTATCCGCAAGGTTTTCGGGAACGTCTCCCTCGATGATCTTTTTCGCAAGTCCCTCAACAACTGCAGTCTTTCCCACCCCCGGCTCACCGATAAGGCAGGGGTTGTTCTTCGTTCTTCTTGAAAGTATCCGTATAAGACGCTCAGTTTCCCCTTCTCTGCCGATAATGGGATCTATCCTTCCCTCTCTTGCAGCACGGCAAAGGTCATTTCCGTATTTTGAAAGCGTCGGGCAATTGGCAATCTCATTTTTTCCGTTACCGCCCTCATTACCCTTGCGTCCATCCTTTGAGGCAGGGGCGGAAAAGCTTTGGGAAAGCTCGTTTCTGATTTCTGCCAGGGATGCCTTTGTTGCTCTTATCATTTTATTTGCAAAGCAATCTCCCTCGCTGATGATAGCTGCAAGAAGATGCTCTGTTCCTATTTTTTCGCTGCCGAGGCGCTTTGCCGTATAGGCGCTCTCTTCAATTATCCTCTTAGTCATAGGAGTCATATTGGTTGCCGTAACACCTGACGGTGTTCCTGTTCCGATGCTTGACACCACAAGAGCCTTTATTTCCGAAAGGTTAACACCGTGGCTTGAAAGCACACGGCAGGCTACACTGTCTGTAACGCTCAAAAGTCCCAGAAGAATATGCTCCGATCCGACGTAGGTGTGTCCCATTTCTCTTGCCGTTGCAAGGGAAATATCAAGCACTCTTTCGGCCTTTTCTGTAAATCTTGATTTCATATTTCACCTTTTTGTCGTTTTTCTGCAATTGCATAAATCTTGCAACCCCCGTGGCATAGGGAATCCCACCACTCTGCTCACAAAAGCCTGTTTCTTTTTCTGCAATTGCATAACTTATTTTATCTTTTACTGCGACCTATATTTTACTTCATATGCATGAGGATTATGTGGCACATTATGTCGTCACGGGCAGACTTTCTTTTTTTGATTTTGTTCAAATGATATCGTTGAATTTTTCACAAAAATGATGTATAATAAAATGTTGTATATTAACTTAGGAGGTAATTGTAATGTATAAAATTCTTATTGCCGACGACGAGGAAATGATCCGCCGCCTTATTGCCAAATACGCTGTATTTGAGGGTCACTCCGTTGCAGAGGCCGAGGACGGTATGGAAGCTGTCAAAATGTGCCGTGAAAACGATTACGATATCCTCATCTGCGATATTATGATGCCCGAGCTTGACGGTTTTTCTGCCTGCAGAGAGATTCGCAAGTTTTCAGATATTCCCATCATTATGCTCTCCGCACGCGGAGAGGAATACGATAAGCTTAACGGCTTTTCTCTCGGTATCGACGATTACGTTGTCAAGCCCTTTTCACCTAAAGAGCTTATGATGCGTATAGATGCCGTTATGAAGCGCTACGGCTCCAAAAAGCCTGAGACCGCAGCTTCAAACGACGTATTCACCCTGGAGGGTCTCTCCGTTGATATTACGGCAAGAATAGTTTATATCGATAACGCACGATGCGAGCTTACACCCAAGGAATATGACCTTCTCTTCTACCTCATCAAAAACAAAAACATCGCCCTCTCAAGAGAGCGACTTATCACCGAGGTATGGGGATACGACTATTTCGGCGACGACAGAACCCTTGATACTCATATAAAGCTGCTCCGAAAGAGCCTTGGAGTATATGCTAAATTCATCGTCACTCTGAGAGGAGTTGGATATCGCTTTGACACAGAAGCAAAATAAAAGGGCTGCAAAGCCTGCCCGCATGTAGCGAAAAATGTTCGGCTACATGGCCGCATTTATCGCCATCGTCATAATAATTTTATGGATATTCCAGATAGTTCTCCTTGACGATATCTATCTTGTGACCGTCAAGGCGGAAACTGCGGGAGTTGCATCGGCAATCTCCGTTGCAGCAAAGCTTGACGGAAACGATTTTCGCTCAAAGGTATACAATATTGCCGCAGAGCATTCTACCTGCGTATCGGTTTATGAAATAAGCGGCACAAAGGGCACGGAAATAATCTCCGCCCATTCCCAGAATCTTTGTATTATCCATTCCTATATGCTTAATAACGGATACCTTGCGGACATCTATAAGAACGCAAAGGAATCCGGAAATTATTCCGAGACCGTCGAAGGCACGGCCACAGGCAACGGCAGCATCATCAGCGCAAAGGTTGTGAAAAAGGGAGACCTTGACCTTCTCGTTGTTGTAAACACTCCTCTTGCATCCGTTGATGCTACCGTCAATACTCTTCATCTTCAGTTTGGTTTTATCACTATTATCCTGCTTTTCGTTGCAGCTATCATGGCTTATATTATCTCCGAAAGAGTTACAAGACCTGTCAGCGCAATGAACCGCGAAGCGAAAAAGCTGGCTGAGGGCAACTACAGCGTAAACTTCCAGGGTGGTGGCTTCCTTGAAACAGCAGAGCTTTCCGAAACACTGAACTTTGCTGCAGAGGAGCTTTCCAAGCTTGACACCATGCAAAAGGAGCTTATCTCCAACATTTCCCACGATCTTCGCACCCCTCTTACAATGATTTCGGGCTATAGCGAGGTTATGAGAGATATTCCCGGAGAGATGACTGCGGAAAATATTCAGATAGTCATCGATGAAACAAAGCGCCTTTCCACCCTCGTCAACGACCTTCTTGACCTTTCAAGGCTGACGGGAGGAAAAAGAGAGCTGAAAAAAACGGTATTTTCTCTCACCGAGTGCGTTCGCTCAACCATCAGCCGCTATTCTCTCCTTTGCGAAAGGGATGGATATTCCATCACTCTCGAGGCTGACGAGGAGATTTTTGTAGAGGCTGACGAAATACTTATCCTTCAGGTCATCTACAACCTTATCAGCAATGCTATCAGCTATACGGGAGAGGATAAGAAAATATTCGTTAAGCAAACGAAAGAAAATGGAATTTGCCGAATATCCGTTACCGATACGGGAGACGGCATCGAGGCTCAGAAGCTCCCCTATATCTGGGACAGATATTACCGCACCGGAGACTACCACAAGAGAGCAGTCACCGGAACAGGTCTTGGTCTTTCCATCGTAAAGAACGCCCTTATCCTCCATCATGCACCCTTCGGTGTTTCAAGCACTGTAGGCAAAGGCTCTACCTTCTGGTTTGAGCTCCCCGTGCAGGGCGATCAGACCTCTCCGAGATAATCGAGGATCCCGTTTGCCACCCCGGCAGCAAAGAGCCACGGTGCTTCTGCCATTAAAGCGCTGTCGTTTGGATTTGTTATAAATCCCAGCTCAATAAGCGTTGCAGGCATACGGGTCCTTCTCAGAACATATAAGGTGGGGCGGACAAAAACGCCTCTGTCGGAAAGTCCTGTTTCAAACGAAAGCTCACTGAGTATGCTTTTTGCAAGGGCCTCTGCTTCTCCGCCCCGGCGGAATACGTAGGCCTCGCTTCCCGAGGCTGAGGTGATATCCGATGCGTTTGCATGAAGGCTGACGAAATAATCAGCTCCCCATGAGTTTGCGTCATTGACACGGGCGGCAAGAGATGACGCATTTGACGTTCCAAGCTGAGTTTCAGGTGTAGGGCGGGAAAGACGTACCTCCTGACCTGCTGCTCTGAGCAGTGCCGCAGCCTCAGCTCCTATCTCATAAACAAGATCCTGCTCCCGATAGCCGTTACCCTCGGCACCTGCATTGGGATTTTGCGGATTGTGACCCTGATCTATATAAATCTTTGCCATAAATAATTATTCCTTTCGCATATTCAAAGACAGTATATGCCACATTTGGAGACTTGACATGAAAGAAATTCAAAAAATTCTCAGCAGGGTGCGCCTTGCCGTTGAAAAATACGATATGATAAAAGAGGGCGATAAGATCGCCGTTGGTGTTTCGGGAGGAAAGGACTCTCTTGTTCTTCTCATGGCTCTGGCAGAGCTTCGCAAATTCCTTCCCCGCCACTTCGATATTGTCGCTCTTACAGTAGACATGGGCTTTCACACCTGTGAGGCAGCGCCCTCTCCTAAAGCGACCCATGACGATATCCGCGCCCTTTGTGAGCGCCTTGAGGTGCCCTACGTAGTTAAGGAAACGGAGCTTGCACATATTATTTTCGACCTTCGCAAGGAATCAAATCCTTGCTCCCTTTGCTCAAGAATGCGCCGCGGAATCCTTCACGATGCGGCAAAGGAGGCAGGCTGCAACAAGGTTGCCCTAGGTCATCACTACGACGATGCCGTTGAGACCTTTATGCCCAACCTTTTCTTTGAGGGCAGAGTGGGATGCTTCTCCCCCGTTACCCTCCTTTCCAAAAAGGAGCTTATCCTCATCCGTCCCCTTGTTCTGACAGAGGAAAAGATGATAAAGAGCTTTGCAAAAAACGTTGACCTCCCCGTTGAAAAAAGCCCCTGTCCCGAGGATGAGCATACTGAAAGAGAATATATGAAGCAGTATCTTTCCGACTTCGACCACCGCCACCGCGGACTTTACAGAAGAATCCTCGGTGCTCTTGAGCGCGGGGGGATTGACGGATGGCATGAATAAGTGTATAATAAATATTTGTGAATATAAATTATAAGCAATGAGGTATATATGAAAAAAACCATTAAATCAGTTCTGGCTGTTCTTTGCGTAATCGCTATGCTCGCTACAGCCATTCCCGTATCTTTTGCCGCAAACGAAAACGACAATCATCTTCTTTACGGCAGAAAGCAGCTTCAGAAATCATCTGAAAGCAACGCTCTTACAGAAGCATATGACAGAATCGTTGAAGGAATCGCAAACCGTGAGGAATCTATCATTCTTAGCGATCTTTCAATCAAAAAGGAAGAGCTCGTTCACATCGTTTCTCTCTACAGAAATGACCCTCATCCTCACTTCTGGCTTGGAAACACCTACTCCTACTCCGGATATCCAGACGGAACAGTATATGCCTTCATGCCCGGCTACAATGAGCTCGGTACAGTAAGTGATGATGAATTCAAGAAAGAGATTAACCTCTTCAACTCCGAAATTGATGCCATTATCAAGAAGGCTGGCATCAAAAAGGGTATGAGCCAGTACGATATTGAGCTTAATATCCACAACACTCTCGTTAAAGAATTCGATTACATTAAGACAACAAACGCTCACAATGCTTACGGTGCGATTGTTGAAAAGGAAGCTGTTTGCCAGGGCTACACTCTCGCATATAACTACCTTCTCCGCCTTTGCGGCATCGAAGCACACTACGTTGCGGGAACCTCCAGAGATATCCCCCATGCATGGTCTCTCGTTTCCATTGACGGTGAGTATTACTACACAGATATTACATGGGATGACCCCTCAGGCACATACAGCAGCTGCCGCGAGGTATTCCACTCCTACTTCAACGTTTCCTACAGCACACTTACAAAGGATCATACGTTCAACGAAATCTCCTATGATCTCCCTCTCTGCAACGGTGAAAACGGATCGTTTTTTGCTCATAATCCCGAAAGAATCATGACAGCAAATCCCGACGTTAAGCTTGTTGCATCCCTCTTCAGAGAAGGCTCTGCGGCAGTATACGTACCCGAAAATCTTACAAAAGCCTTCACTTCATGGTATAACAACAACATCCATGAGCTGGCAACTCTCGCAGGCTACGATATGACAAAAGGAATTTCATATCTCTACGTCAATTCAGGCAGCGAATTCCACCTTATTATCGAAGGTACTCTTCTTGAGCCTGTTATAAAGGTTATTCTCGGTGACGTTGACGGTGACGGAAGCGTTACAGGTATTGACTCAAACATTCTCAGACGAATTGTTTCAGGCAGCATGAGTGCTACCGAAATAAACTTACTCGGCGGAGATATGGACGGCGATAAGAAGCTTACAAGCGTTGACTCCAATCTTCTCAAAAGACTTGTTGCAGGTAACTGATTAAATGGAAAATAAAGTATTTAAGGATAAAATAGCAGACTATCTTGCGGGAGACTCTCCCGATGATATCAAGACGTTTGTTCTTGAGCTGCAGACCTTGATGTCATACTACAAATGTGCAATGCATGAGATCGAGGGAAAGTTCAAGGTGCTCAACGAGCAGTTTTCCCTCCAGCACGAGCGCAATCCTATAGAAAGCATCAAAACAAGACTTAAAAGCTTCGGAAGCATCAAGGAAAAGCTTGAGCGAAAGGGTCTGCCTCTCACAACTCAGTCCATATGGGATAACCTTAACGACGTTGCGGGAATCCGAGTTGTTTGCAGCTTTCTCGATGATATACATATGCTTGCATACTGTCTTATTTCTCAGGATGATATCAAGCTTATTGAGATTAAGGATTATATCAAGCATCCCAAGGGAAACGGCTACAGAAGCCTTCACCTTATCGTTGAGGTGCCTATCTTCCTTTGCGACGATAAGCGCTACGTGCGTGCTGAGGTCCAGCTTCGTACCATCAATATGAACTCATGGGCAAAGCTTGAGCATCGAATGATATACAAGAAAAACCTCTCCGAGGAAATTCTTGCTCTCACAAGAGATGAGCTTCAGGAATGTGCAGAAATGTCCCACCAGCTTGACCTTAAAATGCAGGCAATCAGAAATATCGTGGAAAAGTAAATTAAGATTATCAAAAAAGAGAACGAAACGGAAATACACGTTTCGTTCTCTTTTTTTACGCACTTTTTATAAATTTGAGCCGAGGCAGGATTTGCGGATTTCCTTTTGGTTGAAATAGATTTATTTCTGTGTTATAATAAAAAAAGAACCGAAAGGAAAGGTGATACCTTATGCAAAAGATTCTTATCGCTGAGGATGATCTTGAACTGAGACAACTCTTTTCTCACGTGCTTTCAAAGCACGGCTACTCCGTTTGCGAGGTAGGTAACGGTAAGGAAGCTCTCCAATGTATTGAAAAAGACTATTTCGATCTTATAATATCAGATATCATGATGCCCGTTATGGACGGCTATGAATTCGTCCGTCTCCTTCGTGAATCGGGCAATACGACGCCTGTTCTTATGATAACCGCAAAGGATGCCTTTGATGATATGAGCCTCGGATTCAGCTCGGGAAGCGATGACTATATGGTCAAGCCCATAAACGTGAACGAGATGGTACTCCGTGCAGGTGCTCTTATTCGCCGTGCAAAAATGATGAACGAGCGCCGTCAGACAATGGGCAGTACCGTTCTTGAATGCGATACCTTTACCGTATCAACGGAAAAGGAAAGCTATACTCTCCCTCAAAAGGAGTTTATGCTCCTTTATAAAATGGCATCCTACCCCGGAAAGATATTCACCCGTCAGCAGCTTATGGACGAGGTCTGGGGATATGAATATGATTCCGATACTCACACTGTTGACGTACATATAGGCAGACTTCGCGACCGCTTCCGTGACAACAAGGACTTCAAGATAGTCACCATCCGCGGTGTAGGCTACAAGGTGGTGAAGCTTTGAAAAAGAAAGATAAAAAGCCGCAAAAAAGCCGTGAGCTTTTTGATACGCTGAGAAGCACCAAGGTCGGCTGGTTTAACCTCAAAACAAGACTTACTATGCTTGTAATTGCGGAGGCACTTGTTTTTATCCTCGTTGCCTTCGGTCTTTCCAGCCTCATAACCATGTTTTTTCCCTCCTTCGGCAGGGTGCCTCTCGTTGTGCAGATTGCAGTGCTCACCCTTATTGCCATCGGTGTGGCAACAAGACTGTTCTCCCGTCTGTTTTTCGACCCCGTAAAGCAACTGAGAGAGGCAATGCAAAAGGTTGCTGACGGAGATTTTTCCGTACGACTGGATACTGAAAAATCCTCAAGGGAGATTCAGGAGGTAAACGCAGGCTTCAATCTTATGATGGAGGAGCTTGCCGCAACGGAGATTTTACAGACAGACTTCGTTTCAAACGTTTCCCACGAATTCAAAACTCCCATCAATGCAATAGAGGGCTATGCCACTCTGCTTCAGGGCTGCGAAGGTCTTTCCTTGGAAGAGCAGGAATACGTTGACAAAATCCTTTTCAACACAAAAAGGCTTTCAACTCTTGTTGGAAACATCCTGCTTTTATCAAAGCTTGAAAACCAATCAATAAGAACTACAAAAACGCATTTTCGCCTTGACGAGCAGATAAGACAGTCTATCGTTGGTCTTGAATCTGCGTGGGAAAAGAAGAATATCGATTTTGACGTTGAGCTTGAATGCATTGAGTATACGGGAAATGAAAATCTCCTTCACCACGTATGGGATAATATTATCGGTAATGCAATAAAATTTACTGCTAATGACAGCGAGATCAAAATAAGGCTCGTCAGGTCCGGGGACGGTATTATATTTACAGTTGAGGATGAAGGCCCGGGTCTTTCCGAAACGGCAAAAAAGCACCTCTTTGATAAATTTTATCAGGAGGATACCTCCCATAAAGCAGAGGGAAACGGACTTGGTCTCACACTCGTCAGCCGTATTCTCACCATATGCCAGGGCACCATCAACGCAGAAAACAGAGAGGAAGGCGGTTGCCGCTTTACAGTTACTCTCACAGCATAATACCATCATAAACAGAAAAAAGGGCGGATATAATCCGCCCTTTTTTACATGAGATAGAATACTATTGCAGCACAGATAAATCCGCCGAGAACGAAAAAGCATATTGCGGGAATATAGGAGATAAAATTCCCCTGCCCCGATGCTTTGACCTCTGCGGCATTTGCTCCGCCCATTACACAAACAGAAATTGCCGAAAGAATCAAAACAACAAGAAGTGCCGCCATGCCGACCCACAGATAAATACATCCCGCAACGATTATCATCGCCGCCGCTGCCATGCTTATAAGCTTATATTTGTTCATTTATTGACCGCTCCCTTCTTGAGGGACTGCTTTTTCCACAATACAGAGAATACGGTTACAGTACCTGCCATAAGGAAAATTATTATAACGTAGAGAAGAGGGTTGTGCTCTTCAGGTGCTGCAGGGCTGAATTGCTCCTCAAGCACCTCGTTGCTTTTGGAATTTGAGCAAAGCTCGATTTTTGAAACGTGAGCCTCTGTGCTCTCGTCGCCTCTCACAATAAGAGCGGCATAATCAACGTTTGCCCCACCGGAGAATTCCTTCATATCGCATACAAGGGATATTTCCTTGTTACATTCAACATCAGCAAAAAATTCCGCTCTCGTTTCACCGCTTCCGAATATAACGGTTACCTCTGCCTCGGAAAGCTTTTCAGACATTACGGAAAAGCTGACTCGGACACCGATATCGGAAAGGTCAAGGGGGAAATCAGTTCTGCAAATAAGGATTCCCGCTCCTTCTGTTACACCTGAGCTTTCCGCCATCATAACACGGCCGCCGTTTTGGCCCTTTGCTGTTACGGGAGTTGAAAAGCTTCCGCCTGAAACCCATCCCGCAGTATCATAGGATGAGGTGAAATCCCAGAAAGCAAAGCTTCCCGAAAAAGCTGTATCCTCACCTGACGGTGTAAACTGGCTGATAGATGCGGCAATGAGGTTTTCCGTATCAAGCATTGATTTCAGCGAATCATAAAGAAGGGCGCTTTTATCTGCTCTTTTTACGGAAAGCGCTGACAGCCTGAGTCCGTGAGCCTGAGAATTAACGCAAAGAGCTCTGTATCCGTCAGTTATTTCCTCAGCGCTAAGCGTGCTGGGGACATTCCACAGCACTGCAGCACCGTTTGAAGCCGCACCGAGCTGTGACGCAATAGAGGAAAGCTGAGTTGCATTTGAATAAGCTCCCTGTGCATCCTTTGCGGTCTCATACATTGAGACGGTAGCACCCGCCTTATATTCGGAAAGATAATGGCTGACAAGGGCGCAGGTGAGATATGCATCTGTGCCCGTTGACGTATAGGGCACGATTATCTGTGCCGAGGGATTCTTTGCTCTTACGCTTTCGGAAAAAACAGCAAAAAGCCTTGCTCTGGCTTCAGCATGCTCAGGAGAAAGTGAGGTAGTATGCTCATTTGCTCCCACTCCGATAATATAGCCTGCAATCTGAGGATAATGCTCGGAGATAAATCCCGAAACTGCACACATAAGAGAAATGCTTTCCGCACTGTCTGCCGAGTAGTCGAAAGCATATCCGTCACGGTCGGAATAGAATCTGAGATAGACCTTGACGCCTGCCGCACTGTAGAAGCGCATACGGTCGTCAAGCTCCTCGAGATATTTCTTGTTGAAGTAATACGTCTTTTTATAGTTATATATCTGCGCCGAATATATATCCTCGTTTTCGAGAAGCCTTCCTGCGCAGAAATCCATAATAACGGACGATACGTTGGTTTCAAAAGCATCAGCAGCATCTGCACCGTACAGTGCGGAAATATTGCCGCCTGTGCTCTGAGTGGAGATTCCGCTTGAGGGAGCGCATACCGTTCCCACGGGAAGAAGCCCATCCTCCGTATCAAGAACTATCTTATAAAAATATTCGGCATAGGTTTTATCAAGCTCGCAGTTGATACGGAATTTCGTTGAAAATCCCGAAAAAGCCACGGGCTTGAGCTTTGTAAGATCGCAATTGCTTACCTCTGTTGCAGGTATAGCATAGAGGAGAATTCGAGAGCCGTTATACTCGGTTGTGGCCTCCTTTGAAAGTGAGCCTGACACAGATATCCTTTTTCCGTCATAACGGCAGGAGGCAATGCTGCCATAGCTTTTCTCCACCGCACCGACCTTGTATATGCCCGCTCCCGTAAAGGTAGCACCGGCAGACTTATCCGCAAGGGTAAGCCTCAGCCTGAAATCCTCAAAGCCGCCGTTCACTAGGAAAGCGTAGGTGCCGTTATACGAAATATTCTGCTGAGAAAAAACAGCGACGTTGCCTTCTGCATCCGTAGTCTCAGCGCAGATGCTGCCCTGAGATGAGGGAGAGATCTTCACCCATACCAGAATGCTTTCCTCTGCAGTATACACCTCTGAAAAATCAAAGCCTGTTACTATCTCACCGTTTTCGGGCATGACCGTAATATCCGACGGAGTTCTGGTGAAGCTTCCCTCTCCGTATACGTCATCGCTTGAAAAAACAGACTTGTACGAATAAGTGTAGGTATTATCGACAGTAAATGAAATAAGATTGATATAGCTGATGGATTGATCAGCTGAGCTTGCGCTGACGGTTATTTTGGAAAACGAGGACTTGAATCCGCCGTCAAGAGGGATATAAAGCTCTGTTTCCTGATTATCAACCTCAGCAGAGAATACGTATGATGAGTCTTCCGAAGAAAGAGCTATATCCAGGCTGTATTTCTCACCGTCGCCTCTGACGGCAAGACGGAATACCGCCTCAGTATATTCGGAAAGGTCATAGGGCTCAAATTCACCCGTAATGCTTGCAAACGTTGCATTCTCCTCACCGCTGACGGTAAGAAGCGAAGCTCCCGAGGCTTTTTTCTCGGAAATATCCGCAACGCCCTCTACTGCTATCCAGTTTTGTCTTCGGAAAATATCAAGGGGCAGGCGCTTTGTTTTTTCACCTGCGGAATATGAAGGCACCGCAAAGGACAAAAACACCGTCGCCAAAAGCAAGACAGCAAGACAAAGGGAAATTATTCTTTTCACGATGCACCTCCAAGTTTATATTTTATTCAGTATATCACAAAATTCCCCGTTTGTTGCGATTTTTGAAAAAATATTTACAGACGAGAAAAGATAGAATGATATTTGCAATGACAAATACTAAAACCGCCCGAAGGCGGTTTTTTAATCTATATCTTCTCCTTCTCCACAAAGCCAATCCATGGAAACGCCAAGAGCTTTGGCAAGCATTTTTAATTCTGCATCACAAACATGGCGCTGATTTTTCTCAATCCTCGAAATAATCAAGGGAGTTATATCCATTCCCATAAACTGCATTTTTCTTGCAAGCTCTTCCTGAGTCATGGGAGGCTTTTGCAAAGCTCTGCCAAGTCTCACTCTATCCGCACAGATATTTCCCTTTATCATAAACAAACTTTTTGCCATAAAGTCTCCGAATTTATATCCAAATTAGATATTTATTATCTTTACTATTGATTTTATCCCTTTTCACGATACAATATTGGATAGAGTAGATAGTTAATATCTACTTTGTATATTGAAATGAAATTTTTTCGGAGAAAAATATGAAATGTACCTTTTTCGGTCATCGTAATGCACCATTGAGTGTAAAAACGAAATTAACAGAATGCATTGAAAAGCTTATAAAAGAAAATGGTGCAAGAGTTTTCTATGTAGGTACACAGGGCAGTTTTGACCGTTTGGTTTGGGAAAGTCTGTGTGTTCTCAAAAGCAATCATCCTCACATCATTTGTTACAAAGTATTGGCATACTTTCCTGTTAACAATGATTGTAATCCGGGAAACACTTTATATCCCGAAGGGCTTGAAGCAGTGCCACGAAAGTTTGCCATTTCAAAACGCAACGAATGGATGATAAGTCAGGCTGATGCAGTAATCTCATATATCAGTCACTCGGGCGGAGCTGATACGTTTGTGAATTTGGCAAAAAGGAAAGGAAAGCTTGTGATAGAGCTATAGAGATAAATTACTCCGCTGCGCTCAATAACCAAACGGTGCTGCAGGCGAATTTTGCAAAAACAAAAAAGTCCCCGACCGATTCGGTCGGGGAAAGCTTTTTTTATTTCTTATACATGGGACCGTAAGCTGCGCAAGCTCTGTAATCCTGACCTTCCTTATCCATGCCGAAGGCATTGAAGGAAGCGGGACGGAAGATGTCCTCTTCAGGTACGTTGTGCATGGATACGGGGATGCGGAGCATGGAGCACATTGTAATAAGGTCGGCTCCGATGTGGCCATAGCTGATAGCGCCGTGGTTTGCGCCCCAGTTATTCATAACGTCATAAGCGGTTTTAAAGGGAGAGCCGTCTTTGCCGTCGCAGCGGGGAGCAAACCAAGTGCAAGGCCAGGTGGGGTTGGTTCTCTCCATGAGTGTGTCGGATACCTCATCGGGAAGGTTGACCGTCC
>JAZRRC010000039.1:0-2579 GCA_045650355.1 Candidatus Avispirillum sp.
TGTAGGCTCAGCGAGGCTCATGATACGAGCGGCAGGAGTCTTGTTGATGAAGGGCTCGGGAACGATGAATGTGTCGCCGTAGATCTGATTGAATCTCTCGGCAATGTCACGTGCAAGCTCGAGATGCTGCTTCTGGTCGTGACCGACGGGAACCATCTCTGTCTGATAGAGAAGGATATCAGCCGCCATAAGAGCGGGATATGTGAAGAGACCTGCATTGATGTTGTCTGCATTCTTGCGGCTCTTGTCCTTAAACTGAGTCATTCTTGAAAGCTCACCGAACATGGTGTAGCAGTCAAGAATCCAGCCAAGCTCTGCATGGCCGGGAACGTGGCTCTGAACGAAGAGAACGTTCTTTTCGGGGTCGAGACCTGCAGCGATGTAGAGCGCAAGTGTCTCGTAGGTTCTGCGTCTGAGCTCTGCGGGGTTCTGACGAACGGTGATTGCGTGCTCGTCAACAACGCAGTAATAGCAGCGGTATTCCTCGGAGAACTCCTTGAAGTTCTTGAGGGCACCGAGGTAGTTACCTATAGTAAGCTGTCCGGAGGGCTGGATTCCGGAAAAAACAACTTTTTTATCCTTATACATTATGATACCTCATGGGGAATAACTAATTCTCATATTATTATATTATATTTCCCCTTTCCAGTCAAGGACTTTTGAAAAGCAAAACAAACAAAAAACACTCCCGAAGAGCGGGAGTGTTGGGAATGATGGATAAGATGAGACAGCGATAGAATAAATTCGGGTTTGTAGAGATGTTTTTGCAAAAAAATTACTTATTCAATTCTTCCTGTGTTACTTTTGCGACAACTGCGGGGTTTGCCTGTCCGCGGCTTTCGCCCATGGCTTTGCCGATGATGGATTTTATTGCCGTTTCTTTTCCTTTTTTGTAGTCAGCAACTGCTTTTTCACATTTTGAAATGGCAGACAGTACAAATGCGCGGACGGCTTCCTCGTCGTTTATCTGAGAGAGCCCTTCCTTTTCCACCCTTTCACGGGGGTCAAAATCACTTTCCCACATTTCGCGGATGAGCTTTTTTGCGGTGGCGGAGTTTATAACCTCATCGCCTGTCATATCGCATACTGCGGCAATATGGGCGGGAGCGATTCGATAGAGGGTATCGCCTGCTTCCATTATACCGAGAAGCTCGGAAAGGATGATATTTGATGCGCTTTTCGGGTATTTTGTAAGAGCGGCGCAGCTTTCAAAATAGTTTGCCGTTTCTGGGTCAAGGGTAAGCACCTCGCCATCGGAATGAGGAACAGCGTATTTTTCAAAATAGGCTGTTATTCTCTCATCGGGAAGGGCAGGGAGAGCAGAGCGGATGCTTGCAAGATACTCCTCGGAAAGGCGGATGGGAGGAAGATCGGGCTCCTCGAAAAAGCGGTAATCGCTCTGGCTTTCCTTTTTTCTCATGGAGTAGGTCTTGCCGCTCGATTCGTCAAATCGGCGGGTCTCCTGAAGGATCTCTTCTCCTGCGAGAATCGCCTCGATCTGTCTTTTTTTCTCGTATTCGATGGCCTTTTCGATAAATTTAAAGGAATTGAGGTTTTTGAGCTCACACCGAGTTCCCATAGCTTCGCCATGTCGTCTTACGGAAAGGTTAACGTCGCATCGGAGGCTTCCCTCGTTCATTTTGCAATCGGAAATTCCTGCAAAAAGGAGGATAGAGCGAAGCTTTTTAAGATATGCCACAGCCTCGGCGGCGCTTCTCATATCAGGCTCGGAAACGATCTCGATAAGAGGGATGCCGCAACGGTTGCAGTCGATAAGGGTTGCTCCGTCGCGATGGAAGAGCTTTCCCGCATCCTCCTCTATATGGATTCTTGTGATGCCGATTCGCTTTTTGCCGCCCTCAGCCTCAATGTCGATATAGCCCTCCGTGCAAAGAGGCATATCAAACTGAGAGATCTGATAGGCCTTTGGTAGGTCGGGATAAAAATAGTTTTTTCTGTCAAATTTTGAGTATTTTGCGATATTGCAGTTAAGGGCAGCTCCTGCCATTGCGGCAAGAGTGACTGCTTTTTCGTTGAGGGTGGGAAGTGTGCCGGGAAGGCCGAGGCAAACGGGGCAGACGTGAGTATTGGGCGCAGCGCCAAACTCCGTGCTGCAGGAGCAGAAAATCTTAGTTGCGGTTTTCAGCTCAACGTGGACCTCAAGACCGATGACTGTTTCGTATCTCATAATCATTTGCCCTCCTCAAGATTTTTTGCAAGGTCAAGAAGCGCATAATCCGAGAACGCTCTGCCTACAATTTGTACTCCGCCCGAAACTGCCGCGGGAAGTCCCGTGATAGATGCGGGGGCGGTGTAGAAGTTTTCCTCAAAGGAAATATACTTGTTTTCACAAGAAAGATTTTCCGAGTAAGCCATAGTCGAGCAAGCGGGCATAAGAATTGCATCAAACTGCTCGAAGAGTCTTGCAAACTCCTCGCAAATAACTCTGCGGCAACGGAGAGCCTTGTCGTAAACCTTCATATAGTTGTCGGTCGAAAGAGTTTCCGAGCCGAAGAGAATAGCGGTTTTGAGAAGCTCGCCGAAGGCTTCGGTGCGGCTGTTTGTGTAAAGCTCGTCAA
>JAZRRC010000040.1:0-10598 GCA_045650355.1 Candidatus Avispirillum sp.
GGCGGTGTTCTTAAGAACTCCTGACTGCTTCATCTCATTATAAAGGTCGTTACCCTCTCTTGTACGCTCACCGACACCGGTGAACACGGAGATACCGCCGTGCTGCTTTGCGATATTGTTGATAAGCTCCATGATAAGTACAGTCTTACCAACACCGGCGCCGCCGAAAAGACCGATCTTACCGCCCTTGGAATAGGGGCAGATAAGGTCGATGACCTTGATTCCCGTTTCAAATATCTCAGCGCTTGTGGAAAGCTCAGAGTATTCGGGGGCGGGACGGTGGATATTCCATCGCTCCGCAGCCTTTACCTCTTCTCCGTTATCCACAACGTCACCGAGAACGTTAAAGATTCTGCCAAGGGTCTCACGGCCAACGGGTACGCTGATGGGCGCGCCTGTATCTGTTACCTCAGTATCGCGGCAAAGTCCGTCTGTGGACGCCATAGCAATACATCTTGCAGTATTATCTCCGATATGCTGAGCAACCTCAACGGTGAGAGTTCTTTCACCGACGGGGATAGTCAGCGCATTATATATAGCGGGAAGCTGTCCCTCGGCAAAGCGCACGTCAACGACAGGGCCCATTACCTGAGAGACCTTACCTATATTTTTATTGTTATTCAAGTGTTTCACCTCAAATCACGCGCCGCTTCCGGCAACGATCTCTGTAATTTCCTGAGTGATGGCACCCTGACGGGCACGGTTATACTCAAGCTGGAGAGAGTCTATCATCTGACGGGCATTCTTTCCTGCGGAGTCCATAGCCATTCTTCGTGCAGACACCTCGGATGCAAAGCTCTCACGTGCGAGAACTGTTATCATTCCCGCAACGTATTCAAGGGCAATATTATCAAGCACGGTCAGGCAATCGGGCTCAAAAACAGCTGAGGAATTTTCCTTTTTCTCCTTTTTTTCAAAGGGAAGAAGCCATTTGATGCGAGCCTCCTGAGTCATAACGGAAATATATTCCGTAAAGATAACGCCAAGGCGGTCAAATTCACCTGCTGCAAAATCACGGCAAAGCATCTCTGCAAGCTTATAAGCATCGTCAAAGGAATAATGCTCGCTTGAAACGATTTCCTTTCCGTACTTCTCGCAGGCACGCTTGCCGATGGGGATAAAATCAGCATCGGGATATTCCTTTGCAAGTCGGAAAACGTTTGCGTTATATCCGCCCGCAAGTCCTCGGTCGCCCGCAATTATAACGATTCGGGCTCTGTTTTCCTCTCTCACCGCCATATAAGGGCTACTCTGACAGTCTCGCTCGGCGGAAAGCATATCAACTGTGCTTGAAAGCGCCCTTGCATACTGTCTGCCCTTTTGCATCGCTTCGCTGGCGCGGCGTATCTTTGAGGACGCCACAAGCTCCATAGCCTTTGTCAGCTGAAGAGTTGAGGTGACGCTTTTGATGCGCACACGCAGTGCTTTTGTGTTTGTAGCCATAGCTTAACCCTTCATTTCACTGAGGATAGCACGAAGCTCTTCCTCGTCTGAGCTTTCCCAGCTACCGCTCTCGACTCTCTCGAGCCAGCTCTGATACTTATTCTGAAGAAGGGCGAAAAGGTCCTTTTCATATTCATGAACCTTTGAAACGGCAACGCTGTCAAGATATCCCTTGATAACGGCATAAACGATAGCAACCTGACAGCCAACACGGCAAGGCTCGTTCTTGCCCTGCTTCAGCACCTCAACGATTCTCTCACCAAGAGCAAGACGTGCCTTTGTATCTGCATCAAGATCGCTTCCGAACTGAGCAAATGCACGAAGCTCACGGTACTGAGAATAAAGGAGCTTTAATTCACCGGAAACCTTCTTCATACCCTTAAGCTGCGCCGAGCCGCCTACACGGCTTACGGAAATACCGGGGTTGATAGCAGGCATGATACCTGAATGGAAAAGCTCTGTTTCGAGGAATATCTGTCCGTCTGTAATTGAAATTACGTTTGTGGGAATGTATGCCGAAACGTCGCCCGCCTGAGTTTCGATAATGGGAAGAGCGGTGATGGAGCCGCCGCCGTAAGCATCATCTACACAAGCAGCTCTCTCGAGAAGGCGGGAATGGAGATAGAATACGTCTCCGGGGTAAGCCTCTCGACCGGGAGGTCTGCGAATAAGGAGAGACAGGGCACGGTATGCAACAGCATGCTTTGAAAGGTCATCATAAATGATGAGAACGTCCTTTCCCTGCTCTCTGAAATATTCAGCCATAGCGCATCCGGAATAGGGCGCAATATACTGAAGGGGCGCACTTTCGGAAGCACTTGCAGAAACGACGATGGTATAATCCATAGCGCCGCATCTTGTAAGCTCGCCGCAAAGCTGAGCCACGGAGGTGCTCTTCTGACCTATCGCTACGTAGATGCAGATAACACCTGTTTTCTTCTGATTTATAATAGTATCAATTGCGATCTCAGTTTTACCTGTCTGTCTGTCACCGATGATAAGCTCTCGCTGACCTCGGCCGATGGGAATCATACTGTCGATAGCCTTGATACCTGTCTGCAAGGGAACGCAAACACTCTTTCTCTCGATAATTCCCGGTGCTTCAGACTCGATAGGTCTGCTTCCGGAATACTCGATGGGTCCCTTGCCGTCAATAGGCTCACCGAGGGCGTTGACAACTCTGCCGAGAAGTCCCTCTCCAACAGGCACGGAAACTACCTTGCCCGTTCTTCTGACCTCGGTTCCCTCTTTAATATCGTTTTTATCGGAAAGAATAGCAACGGAAACAGTTTCGTCCTCAAGATTCTGTGCAACACCGAAGGAGCCTCCCTCAAACTCAAGAAGCTCGTTTGCCATACAGTTACGAAGACCGAAAACTCTGGCAATACCGTCACCTACGAGGATGACCTTACCTGTTTCTGTCATTTCTATCTTTGATTTATAATTTTTGATCTGTGTTTTGATTACGTTACTGATCTCACTGGGTCGCGTCATAGAGCATCACTTCCTTTACATCGCGAAGTCGGCTTTTCAGGGTGCCGTCATAAACCCTGCCGTCCATTTCCACAAGGAGACCGCCCATAATTGCGGGGTCGACCTTATAAACGGGAACGATTATTTTCTTGTTTGCCTTTTCAAGCTTTTCCACAAGAGCTGATTTTTGCTCTTCGGTAAGCTCAACCGCTGAGGTGATATACGCCGTGATCCTTCCGAAATATGCTGTGCAAAGATTTTCAAATTCATCGATTGCATCAAGAAGAATGTGTATTCTTCCCTTTTCGCAAAGGAGCTTCAGAAAATACACGCAATATTCGCAGATTCGGCCCGAAAAAGCCTCATCGATAGCTGCAAGGCGCTCCGAAAGGGGAATTGCGGGAGAGGCAAGGAGCAAAGAATACTCGGGATTCTCACAAAATACCTCTCTCACATTTTTCATATCAGCAAGTGCGCTTTCGCATATATCTTCCTCAACACACAGGCAAAACAGCGCCTCGGCATATTCTCTGTCAGTTTGCCTCATCGCAGTTACCTATATTATCGATAAAGGAATCGATAAGCTGTCCATGGTCGGCGGCAGATATTTCTCTCTCAAGCATTTTTTCGGAAAGAAGAGTGGATATCTCAACGATTTCCTTCTTGATATCCTCTCTCGCTCTTTTCTTTTCGAGAACAGCATCTGCCTCGGCTCTCTTGATTATGCCTCGCGCCTTTTCACTTGCATCATCAATGATCTCTTTTTCACGTGCCTTTGCGGTTTCAACGGCGGTTTTAATAATATCTCCCGCCTCGTCCTTGGCTGTGCTGAGCTTTTTCTCATAGGCCTTCATATCAGATTCAGCTTTTTCCTTTGCATCGGCAGCATCCTTATAGTCATTGTCGATAGCGCTGCGACGCTGGTCAAGTATATTCTTGACAGGCTTATAAAGAAACTTTTTAACGATCAAAAAAAGCAGAACAAGATTGGCAAGGGATACTGCCATCTGCCATATATTGACCGAAATTACATCCAGGCTTTGCATACGATTACCACTCAGTTAAAAATCAAAGAGAGCTGATAGTGTTTACAAGAATGTTAACAAGAAGATTAGGCGCAACAAAGATAAGCAGAATTGCGATTACCAGCGCATAAAGACCGGTAGTCTCGGCAATAGCACAACCCATGAGCATTGTTGTTGTTACGCTGCCCTTGCTTTCGGGCTGGCGTGCAATCGCCTCACACGCCTTAGCTACCGCATTACCCTCACCAATACCGGGGCCTATACCTGCGATCATTGCAAGTCCTGCGCCGAGAGCGCAGCATCCTAAAATAATACCAATTGCGAGTTCCATTTGTTCCTCCATTATGTTAATTAATTATTTTTTATTTTTTTGAAGCCTTCCGGCTTTTCTTTTTTTGTATTCATCCTCAGGGAATCCACCTGCAACGTACATCATTGTAAGCATTGCAAAAATAAAGGCCTGAAGACATCCGCTGAACACATCAAAATAGATGGACAGCACTGCGGGAATACCTACCTGAAGCAGGGGTATATCTGCAAGAAATCCAGGTAACCAGCCAAGGAGCATTGATGATAAGCTGGCGAGAGCCGTTCCGAGAAGCACAGAGATAACGGCGCCGGAAAGCACGTTACCGTAATGACGGAAGGCCATTGACACAGGTGTTGCCACCTCACTGATAATGTTAATAGGGGTAAGCAGGGCAACGGGCTGAGTAAAGCTCTTCATATAAACCAAAGGTCCCGCCTTAAGCTTATAGTAGGTGATAAGAATGAATACAAGCAGAGCCCAGCCGCCAACGATATTAATATCGGAGGTGGGAGGATAGAGTCCGAACAGGCTGAGCAGGCTGGACAGTCCGGAAAGCGCAAGTATTGAAATTATAAAGGGCGCAAATGAAGCGAAGAAATCACCCATATTCTCCTTTACAAGACCATCCACCTTTTCAACAATAAACTCAGCAAGATGCTGTCTTTTAAGATCAGCCTTCTCTGAAAGACCGTGTGTAATATAAAGACAAAATCCAAAAAGCACGATCATTACTATGAGGGAATTTACCTGGGATTCCGTTACGGGAAAATCCTGAAGCGGCATCGGAATTGTGAAGAATATCCTGGCTCCCGTTATCTGAACCCCCGAGGAGGGTGGCTCTGTTATCACCTGAAGAACGATTCCGAAAATAATGGGAACCGTCATCATTAAAATGAGAAGTATATCCACGATCTTAAATCGCAGATCCTTTCCTTTCAATTCATTCACCTCCCTTTTCTTTATTAAACAAAGGTCTGAAAGCTATTGCGATTCTGGGAAAAAGGAACACAAGCACCGTTGCAACAACGTTACAGAGCGGCACAAGGTATCCTATGGCGCCTACGGCAACAAGCATAATAAAGCGCAAGGACTGGGAAAGCTTTATCACGTTCTTTGCATCCTTTTCTTCCTTACCGAGAGCAGACTGCACCGAGATTCCCATTATAAAGAAATTGAGAACAGCAGCAGCACCGCCGAGAAGATTTCCGCACAGCACTGTTACATCCCATTTCCCGATTATTAAAAATACGGCCTGCATAAGAAGACTGAGGATCACAGTCCATATAAAAATGTAAAAAGTCTCCTTTTTTACCGTAGGATCAATTCTTTTCATAAGCCCGAACCTTTACATGTTATTTCAGAATATTATATCATTTTCCTTGTTGTATTTCAATAATTTTTCGTTAGATTTTCCTGCAAATTTGTAAAATATATAAACAAAAGAATTAACACTTATTTAATATAATAGCACTGTTTTTCGGACGCTTTCACATATCTGAGTATTGACAATTCTCTTTTATTGTTTCCTAATTTATAATATCTATATATAAAAATAAAAACGCTGTTGCATTTATTTGCAACAGCGTTTTTTGTTATGCCTTTTCATATCCGAGAAGTGCATCTCGGTCGATAAGCACTCGTCTCGGCTGCCCCCTCTTTTCTACTGGAGCGAGTATCTCAAGGGCCTCCAGCTCCTTTATCAGCTTCAGCGCCTTTGAATATCCTATATTTAATTTCTGCTGCAAGAGCAAGGAGGAGATGCCTCCGCACTCAACAGCAGTCGCAATAGCATCATAAACTATGGGAGTGACCTTCTTTTTTGGTGCCATTTCACACCTTGCAGGCACAAGCTCCGCTGCTCTCTCGGAAGAAACGTAAGCTGCCTGGATTCTGAGAGGCACGTTTCCTCCAATGGGACAAAACAGCATATCACCCTTGCCACACAGGCGCTCCGCACCCATCTGGTCAATTATTGTTCTTGATTCGATCATTCCCCTCACTCTCAGCGCAATTCTTGAGGGGATCATAGCCTTGATAAATCCCGTAAGAGTTTTTGAAGAGATATCGGCTGTTGCGATAACCAGATGTATGCCACAAGGTCTGCCCTTCTGAGCAATACCGCAAACAAGGCGCTCAAATTCAGCCGGCTTTGCCGAAGCTATAGGTGCCGCCTCATCTATAAAAATAACGATTCTCGGAAGCTTATTTTCAGATACTGAATTATAAGCATCAACAGTACGAACGCCTGCCTCGGAAAACAGCTTCAGTCTGCTGTCACACTTGTAAAGAATTTCCGAAAGCACCGTCAGGCACTCATTCTCATTGTTGATGATTCCCCTATACAGGTGCGATGAATTTATAAAGGGCGTAAACTGACATCCCTTGGGGTCCATGAGAATAATTTTTGCCTCTTCGGGGAGATTTCGGCGTATTATGCTCAGTATTATATTTCTGAGAATAGAGGTCTTTCCGCTGAATGGCTCACCTCCGATGAGAAGATGAGGCATTCTCGAAAGCTCAACACAATATGGCGCTCCGTAAAGATCCTTACCCAATACAAAACCGAGCTTGTCTTTACATTCTGCAAACTCTTCCGATTCATAAATCTCCTCGAAATCAACGATCTCAGGATTGTTTTTCGGAACCTCAATACCAATGGCACCCTTGCCGGGAATAGGGCATATCATTCTGACGTAACCGCCGCCGAGAGCCAGTGAAATATCATCTCTCAGCTCTGCGATCTTTGCAAGTTTGGTTTTCTCACCGGGGATAAATTCGAATCGGGTTACAGACGGACCGTCAGCAATTCCGCAGAACGAGTCTATTTTAACTCCGAACATTGCAAAAAGGTCAATAAGCTGAGCCGCCTTTTTCTTTTGCTCGTAGGTTGGGCAAAACTCAGGCTCTTCCTTCTTATCTTCCACCTTCTTCTCGACCTTTACCTCTGCCTTTTCTGTTTTTTCCTCGTTTATAAAACAGGGCTTCAGAATCGCAGCACCGAAAAGCTCTCTGTAAAAATCATCCTTATTTCTCGAGCGATTCATAAACACAGCCTGATGACGGCCTGTTCTCATTTTGAGTCCTGCGGGAATATTCAGCTTTTTGATCTCATCCTCGTAAATAATGAGAACCTCTTTGTGATTATCCAATGCATATCCGATCTCGTCAAGACAGTATCTGGAAGCTATATAGTTTTCATTCATAACACAAACAAAAACTCTGCAACACTCGATATGCTCCGCTATATAGTCGGAATACTCGGTACCAACCTCGATTCCCTCGTCATACCAGACGTTATATCCCTGATCCTCAAGCTTTTTTATTATTTCCAATGATTTTTCAGCTTCTCTGTGTGCATAGCTGAAAAATATATATGGCTTGTTTTCTGAGAATTTCATATTAACTATTACCTAAATTTTATCGTCACTATCCTTTTAACTGTTTATATTTCTTTTGCTTTTCAATTCCTCAAGCCGGTATTTCAAGCTACCATATTTTTGAGCCAACGGAAGAGCTTCGTTATTATGTCTGTCAGTAACTTCCTTAAGTTCCCTTTCCAACAAAGCTATGTACTCAGTAAGCTCCCTTTTGCGTTTGAATCTAATTGCGCTCAACACCGCCAATTCAGTTTTTGCGTAGGAAATTCTGCGCTCTATATCTTCTATCTTTTCAGCGGTACCAAGAGAGTTAAGCTTCTTTTCCGTTTCCCTAAGTTCTTTCTCCGTCTGTGCTATTTCTTTATCCAGCCTTTCCTTTTCTCCGGGTCTCGCAGCCCAATACGCAGCTTCGTTTTCGGCTTTTTCCTTTTCATAAAAAGTCGTAACGCTCCTCATCACGCTTGACACGGAGTCCTTTACCTTTGAAATCTCACCGCTATTCAGATACTTGTATCCTGAGGTTATAAAATTATCAACTGCTTTGGTATAATTATAAACCGATACGGATATTCTGCAGTTTTGGCCGCAAAGGCTCCATATTCGCTTGATTTCTTCCATATTGCGTCTATAACTGCCAATATATGTGTTCCACGTCTCACAGATCAGCACATAATAATCGCCCACTCTGTAATCTCTGGAACTGTAATCCTCCGTTGTTCTCATACAATGCTTAGTAATATCAATCAAACACGCAGTCGCTTTTGCCAATGCTTTATCTACGTATGCCGTTGCCGTTTCAGTATTACCGCGAGCCAAAGCTTGAGCGGTATCCGCAGTTTGTTCGTTCAGAACTGCTTTTTCTAAAAAGACCTTGGTGATTTTTTTGATAAATATGGTTTTATGTGTACTGTCGATTATCTGATTGCAGGCATCCGCAAAATAACCTGCGGCAGAAGAGAATTCTTTGCTATATTCATTAACACTCATAACAAGAGAACCGATCTTCCAAAGCCAAGCATCTGCACATTTAATATCCTTCATCAGTATCTGGTCAGCGTAATCCAAAGCGCTCTTATAATCCTTGCTTTCATAGGCTGATTTAGCCATACGAAAAAGATTATCATAATTAACATTTGATGTAGCAGGAGTCGAGGCGGGTGCAGGGTTCTGTGTCCCCATAGATTCTCTCAAGCTCTCAACAGAATGCTCCATTCCACAGTTTTCGCATACTGCAACCTTTGTATTTTGGATGACAAGTTTGCCTCCGCAAATTATACATTTAAAACCGTTTGCCATATTTTCCTCCAAATTAGATTTATGTGTTTATTATAACTGGATTATTTTTATTATTACAAAATCATTTTACCAATTCCGAAAAAACGTCAACGAGAGAATCTCTGATGACATATTCCGCAAATTCATCATAGGGAGTGGGAGAATAGTTGATTATGATAAGATGGTCGCCAAAAAAATCTGCTACCAATGATGCCGCAGGATAAACTGTCAGCGAGGATCCGGCTGCTATAAGAACGTCTGCGTTGGCAATATGCTCCTCGGATGCAGTAAACGCATCTGTCGGCAATGCTTCTCCGTAAAGAGTAACGTCGGGACGAATGATTCCGCCGCAGGAGCATCTGGGGATGTCTGCAGCTTCGCTGATTATATCGGGAGCATATGTCTTTCCGCATCTGTCACAGAAGGAGCGTGACAGCGTACCGTGAAGCTCAAGAACGTTCTTGCTTCCCGCCATCTGATGAAGACCGTCAATATTCTGAGTGATGACCGCTTTGATAATGCCGTCAGCCTCAAGCTGTGCAAGGGCATAATGAGCATCATTGGGACGGGCATCGGGATAGACCATCTTTTCTCTGTAGAAATCAAAAAATCTCTGCGGCTCGCTCAGTAGACATTCACGTGAAAGAAAATACTCAGCCGGTTCATCGGAAACGGTATAAAGCCCCGCAGCACCGCGGAAATCGGGAATACCGCTGGCAGTAGAGACACCGGCACCGCCGAAAAATACTGCGTACTTAGAGTTTTTGAGAATTTCCTTGATTTCTTCTATATCGTTATAATATCTTTCGTCCATAAGAGCCTCCCGAGCACTATATCTTATATTAAAAGTATAACACACATATAATTGCTCTGCAAGGTTATTAAACAGAAAAAGCACCTGCCGAGACAAGTGCTTTTAGAAAACAATATATCAATCTATTATAGTCTTAATGGCTTCAATATCAAAATAATTTTTTACAGGTAAAAATTTAATATTCTCATATATAACGTCGGGATGCTCAGCATACAGATTCTTATTGATCATAACAACAGCTCTTTTGCACACTGTATCTCCGATCAGCTCGTTACAGTTGTCGATCGCACTATATACGTCATCCTTGATATCAACGTATTCATCCTCTATCTCAACTAGCCATACTCCCTTTTCATCATCAAAACAAGGCTCGTAATCATTGAGAATCAAAATATCCTTATATACGAAATAGCCGTAACCTGTTATGCCGTTTTCCTTAAAACGGTAAAAATCAATAGGCAGGTCTGCATTTTTAACAGCATCATAAAAATTAAGATAATACGAAGTAGAATATAACCAAGGATATTTTTCCTTAGTATCCTTATAATATCGAGATCTTTTATATCTTATATAATCAATGGGCGTAGTCAGGAGCAACCACACGAAGAAAAGCAAAATAAGAGGAATTGCCAGTATTGTAAGTATCGGATCTTTGATATCAAAACTTTTCTTTTTCATAATTTCACCACCTTAGTAGTATTGTAACACAACAAAAGAACTTTCGCAATAAGGAAAGTGAGGCACACGTAGCTAGGAAAACAAAGCTCTAAAAATCCCCCGGACTAACTTCACTTTAAGCGGTGAGCAACTGCAGCTCCGTTTGCGGTGCCCGAAGCTTCTGCGACGCGCAATGCGGTCTTGAAGCCTTCGACCGCTGCACC
>JAZRRC010000041.1:0-2061 GCA_045650355.1 Candidatus Avispirillum sp.
ACCTTCCCCCCGATCTTATCAATCTGATAGTAAAGCTCAAGGGATTTGACAAGGTTATGGCTGTTACCGACTCTATGCCGGTTGCGGGAGTTGACATAAAAGAGGGCGTTTGCTGCGGAACAAAATTCATCGTTGAAGAGGGCGTTGCCAGACTTCCCGACCGTTCTGCATTTGCAGGCTCTATCGCAACGGGAAACAGACTTCTCGAGGTTCTCGTTTCGGAATGCGGCTATTCCTACCCCGATTCTATCAAAATGCTCTCGCTCAATGCGGCAAGAATGCACGGTCTTAACAAGGGCGAAATCAAGGCGGGACTTGATGCGGACTTAATCGTTATCGACGGTAATTTCAATGTTACCGACGTATTCGTTATGGGAAATAAGGTAATATAACTTGGCAAACGAAGCAAAGGAGAAAAAATGAAAGTCTTAACATACATTGAACCGTCGCATATAATCGGTAATCTTTATTTCGTTGGCTCTAAGGAAGCTTCAAGCCACCTTTTTGCCACGGAAGAAGGACTTATCCTTTTGGATACCGGTTATGAGGAAAGTGCGGCAGGTGTCCTCGATGGAATAAAAGCCCTCGGCTTTGACCCTGCCGATATCAAGCTCATCATCCATTCCCACGGTCACTACGACCATACGGATGCAACGGCGGAAATATTAAAGCACGCACCTTGTGCAAAAACCTATCTTAACTTCAGAGATATAAAGTATATCAAGGGCTTCACCCCCGATTTTGACATCAAAGACGGTGATATCATAAAGCTCGGCTCAACCGAAATACTCTGCTATCACACACCGGGGCATACCGAGGGAACCTGCTCATTCTTCTGGTATGTCGAGGAGGACGGAAAGCGTTTCCGCTGCGGAACGTTCGGAGGCGCAGGTGTTTTCCAGGTCAGAATCTCCCATCTCCACAAATGCGCCGTTCCCTATACCACAAGAGGAGATTTTTATGACAGCATCGAAAGGCTCATGAAGGAGCAGGTAAACGTATTCATCGGCAACCACGCAGGTCAGAACAACACCATGGGTAAGCTTGCCGCAAAGAAAATATCAAGCTCAAATCCCTTTATATCAAATGATGAATGGCGTAATTTTCTTGTCGGAGTCCGCTCAAAGCTTGACAAGCTCATCGAGGAAGAAAACAGCCTTTATTTCGTTACCTACGCCCACAGAGGCGCATCGGAATACTGCCCCGAGAACACACTTCTTTCGTTCTACACGGGAATTTATATGGGAGCGAACGGCATTGAAACCGACGTTCACCGCACAAAAGACGGAGTTCTCGTTCTCTTCCATGACGACACGCTTGACAGAGTCTGCGGTGTCAGCGGCAGAATTGAGGATTATACCCTCGAGGAGCTGAAGAGCTTCGACGTTAAGCTTGGCGATAAGGCTGACAAAATAGTCACCCTCGATGACTTCCTTTGTCACTTCAAGGACTTCCCCATCACATTCGCCATAGAGCTCAAGGGCGCAGGCTGCGAAAAGGATACCGCAGATGCGATATACAGATGGGGAGTTGCAGGCAAGACCATCGTTACCTCCTTTAACCTCAACTACATCAAGAATATCAAGGAATATAAGCCTGCCCTCCGAATCGGCTGGCTCACCAAGGATGCTGACGATGAGAGCATCGAAAAGCTCCTCGCTATCGGAGGCGAGCAGTTCTGCCCTATGGGCAAGCTCATCACCCCCGAGCTTGTGGCTAAATGCCACCGCAAAGGTCTTGATGTACGTGCCTGGGGCATCAGCAAGGATAACTACAAGGCCGTATACGATGCAGGCGCCGACGGAATGACGGCAAACTTCCCCGACCTCGTTCTCGACTATATTAAGGAAAAATCCCAAGCTCAAAACGCAAACTAAACAGTTTTTTGCAAATAATTGTTTGCAAATCTGCAATTTTTTAAGGCATAAGCAAGAATTTTCTGCTTATGCCTTGTTTTCTATCTCGCCACCAAAGGTGGCATATCGATTACCCGCCGGGGTAAATATCGAATTCGCGAGGGCAAGGATTAACATTCTTATCCGACGTAGCTGAATCTCGGCA
>JAZRRC010000042.1:0-14293 GCA_045650355.1 Candidatus Avispirillum sp.
TAAAATTCAGCTATCCGCGAGATCCTGCCTTCGGCACCATCCTAAGGGATGGTTCGACTTCGTAAAACACCGCGCTGTGGTGTTTTACTTCGCTCAGGATGACGCGCGGAGGGGATGTTCGCCAAAATTCAAATTCCCCGATAAACCCAAATTTGAAATGCATTTTATACTAACGGATATTAAAAATAAAAGCCACAGCAAGTGGTCCTGCGGTGACTTTTAGATGTTTGATTTCACTCTTCTATTCTTACATATCCCGTTTCTTCTATAAGAGTCTGCCCCTCATCGCTGAGAATCCAATCAATGAGGAGGGGGATATTTTCGTTATCGTTGTCTGCACGGTAGATGGCATAAAATTTTGCAATTATGGGGTAGCTTCCGTTTTGGATGTTTTCCGTACTGGGATAAACTCCGTTGAGAGAAAGCATTTTAACATCTGAGTTTTCAACTATTCCGTCCATATAATAGCGGAATGAAAAGCCGATAGAGCCTCCGAAAATAGCAAGAGGCGATTTTTTAGCAATTTTCCTTTCTCCCATAAAGGCATTCATTGCAGATTGGCTTCCGCTGCCTTCGAGACGAGTAACGGGATTGATAGGTCTGTTTGTGCCCCCTAAATTTTCCCAATTTAATATTTCTCCGCTGTATATATCGCGAATTTGCTCTGTGGTCAGGTCATCAACAGGGTTGTTTTTATTGACAAAGAAAACAAAGCCTTCAAGTCCTACAGGAACATAAACAAGCTCCACTCCCTTTTTTTCTGCATATTCAATCTGCTCTTTTGAGGGAGATGCGCAGAAAAGGATATCGCAATCGCCGTCGACGACGGCGGTATAGCCTCTGACGGTGTTGCGGTATTGCATTTTACTGTCGGGGGCAAAGTTTTCGCCGTAGTAATTATCATCGGAGAAGCTGCCGCCCTCATAAGTAACGCACCCTTCAGGGTAAACGTTATCAATAATTGCTGCATAAACGGGAACAAGAGCAGCCGCACCGTCAAGAACGGGCAAATCTCCTTCGAGAGAAAAAGAGGTCTCGATACGAGGGAGGTCGGAGTCATCCTCAAAGGGAAGATAAGCGCTGACGTCTATCATTTGAGCTTGATTTGCGCCGCTGAAATTGTTCGAGAGTCGCCTTGTCATTAAAAAATAGATACTGCAATTAAATAATCCGAACACTATAAATATAAGGACGATAGAGGATATCTGTTTTACAAGTTTATTCATATTACCACCACAGCTCCTTTGAAATAAAGTAGATAATGGAGCAGTGCTCGTAGGCGTAAAGCGCCCATATAACATGGAATATTGTCACAACAAGACATAGTACGAGACAGGTGAGCAGGATGATATTAAATGCTTTTTCTTTCATATTGTTTTACATAAACGCTACTGCTGAAGATAAGTAAATAATTATGCTTGCTTCGCTGATAATGACAACTGCCATGATCACAACGGAAATAATCAAACGAACAAGCTTTGTATTATGAACCTTGGGGTCCCATTTCTCGGGTTTGCGTATTTCTGATACCTTTGATGCTCTGAAATTAACAAGACATATTATAAAGTAAAAGATTGACGCAATAGGAGCAGCATAAAATATCAAGGCAATAATTTGAAAAAAACAGAGAATCAGATACTCCATGGTAATCCCTCCTTAAAATCATATTAATATTATCACATCAATTGTCTTTTGTCAATTATAAGCTGTTAATTTCACATTTTGCGACAAAAGGAACACGGAAAGCCGTAGGATAGAAGCAAAGAGAGGGTTTCCTAAAGCTTGTAAACTTGCTTCAGGGAACCCTCTGTTGCTCTTAACGATTTGCTTATTATTTCTGTTTGTTTTTACCTATCCACTTGACCTTATTCTCTTCGCCGCGGAAAATCCTTATTATGTTTGCTCTGTGGCGTACTGTTATGAGAAGTGCGAACACTCCGAGAGTCAGCGAAAGAAGGAGCGATCCTTCAAAAATTGACGCATAGACAGTAACTGCCAGCGCAGAGCCGATGCTTGATATGCTGACGATCCTTGTTATAAAAACAATAAGAAGGAACGTAGCCAGAGGGATAAGAAACAAAAGAATGCTTCGGTGTGCCACTACGATCATTCCGAAAAGAAAGCCGTACATTGTGGCAACTGCTTTTCCACCGCGAAAACGGGCAAAAACAGGAAAACAATGCCCGATTGCGGCAAAGAGTCCTGCGATGATAAGGCAGATCTCGCTCTCGGTAAAGAAGGAAACTATTAGCATAGCAAGGCTGACCTTTAAAATATCAAGAGTCATAACCGCAAGCCCTGCCTTCTTGCCGAGAACTCTTCCTGCATTGCTACCGCCGAGATTTCCGCTTCCGTGCTGTCTTATATCCGTTTTATAAAACACCTTGCCTATAACGAGGGCAAAGGGAACAGAGCCGAGAATATATCCGATAAGAACGGATGCTATGTATGGAATTATCATAGAGTCCTCCCCATCAGAGCTTAACGGCCTGAATAAGGATACAGCCGGGGCCTCCGTGGCAAACGAGGGAAGGGGGAAGGATCGCTGTTTCGATTTCAGCCTCTTCAAAGCTTTGGCGAAGTATTTCCGCTGTGCTCTCAGCTTCCTTTTCGACACCACCGTTGCATACTGTGATAAGATAGCCCTTGCCAACGTTTAATTCCTTAAAACGCTGGATTATAGCCTCAAGGGCGCTCTTTTTCGAGGTCTTGACACAAAATCTGGTGATTCTTTTCTTGTCCTCTGTCTGAGTCATTACGGGCACAAGCTTCATGATAGTACCCAGCTTTGCGGCAAAGGGAGTAAGTCGGCCGCTTCTTTTAAGGAAATTAAAATCAAAGGGAATGACAAAGGAAACTGTAGAGTCAATGGAGTCCTGAAGCTTTTCTTTAATTTCTTCAACGGTGAGACCGCAGTCTCTGAGCTCCATTGCTTTTTTAACGATATAGTGCTGAGGTCCCGCCAGGGTTTTGGTATTAACAATGTGAATACGGCTGCCGTCTTCCACCAGATTTTTTGCGCTTTCCATATTCTGATAGGTTCCGGAAAGACCGTCTCCGATGGGAAGAACGAGAATATCGTCACGGTATTTTTCGTATGCCTCCATAATATCGCCAATGGCAGGCTGGGAGGTGGTTGCGATTTCTCCGTTGCTTATTCTGTCGAGAAAGGTAACTGTATCTATGTCCTCAAAATCTCTGTAAGCCTTCTCCGAAAGTATGGAGCATGCAGGGATAACCACGAGGCCCTTGGAAATGCCTTCATTGGGTGCAAAAAGAGAAGGGGTATCTGTTATAATGATCATTTAGCTTCTCCTTGAAAATAAAATTAAAAACTTATAACATCAAAAGGCAGCAGACGATGAGCCAGAACACGGGGATGATTCCGCCAACGATAAACTGCGCAAGTGTGTGGCGCTTAATATAAAGGGAGCTCCAGAGGGAAAGGGCAAAAAGGATGATTCCTGAAATAAGAAGATAGGGGCCGACAAAATAAACGAGTGCAGCCAGAGGGCCGAGAAGCCCGCAGGAATGGCCGCTTGCCTTGAATTTGAAGAGCTTATTTATGAGAAGGAGGGTCATGCCGGAGAGAAGATAGGTAACGAGCATTGCCATGATTTTTGTGCCTGCGCCGAATATAAGGGCAAAGACAACGGAAAGAACGTAGCCGAGATTGCACATGATAAACGCAAGATTTCGCTGACCCTCACGTCCTTGATGCTTGAAAGGGGGAATGACAAGCTGGAGAGGATATGCCGTAAAGGGAAGGAATGCAATAAAGCCTGCGGCGATGACGTATTCCCAGATGCTTTCGTAAAAATCCTTTGTGAAAAGAAAAACAGTAAAGCAGAGAAGTGCCATAAGAGGGGGCACAGTCAGTACTCGAATTATTTTTGCAGCCACCTTGAGAGGGGACTTTTTTGTATTGTTATCAGCTGTCATTGTATTAACCTCCGCTGTAAATTTCCGATAGGAAAAGCATACCACAGCCCTCCCCGATTGTCACCCTACCGTTGCTTTCGGGCGGTAGAAAGAGAAAAACTGCTCGGTAGAGTTTTGAAAATTGGATTCTACTGTGAGTAGAGTCCTTTAAAATCAAGGGTTTTCGGGCGTTTTTGTTGACTTTTAGTAGGAAGGTGTGATAAAATTGCATTATGATAAAGGAAAGGGGTGTTCTGCTTTGACGGAGCTTAAAAAGATCGTTGCAAAAAACATATCCGACCTGCGCCGAGAGGCGGGGCTCACTCAGCTTGAGCTTGCGGAAAAGCTGAACTATTCCGATAAGGCTGTATCAAAATGGGAAAGAGGAGAGTCTGTTCCCGATATTGCTGTCCTTGTGGAGATCGCAGATATGTTTGGTGTATCCCTTGACTATATGGTGCGGGAGGAAAGCGCGGAAATTCCCGCAAAAAAGGCCTGTGACGATGCACCGAAATATAATCGAAGAGCTATCACCTACATTGCAGAGAGCGTTGCGTGGATAATTGCGGTTTTTGCTTTTATTATAACAACTCTTATTACAAGCGAGGCAACCTTCCAGTGGCTTTATTTCGTGTACGCTTTGCCTGTTGTTCTCATTGTAAAGCTTGTATTCAATTCTGTTTGGTTCAATCCCAGACATAATTATTTCATTATTTCTGCGCTGATATGGTCGATTCTTGCAACCATACATATAACGTTTTTGTATTTCGGTATAAACGTTGCGCTGATTTACGTTTTAGGTGCGGCAGGACAGATCGTGATTATTTTGTGGTCGTTTATCAGAAAGCCGAAAAAGCAGTAATAATATAAAAATCAACCCCCGTTTCCATCAGGAAACGGGGGGGTTTCTTATTCTCCGCAGAGTAGAGTATAGGTAGAGTGAATCTATTATACCGCGCTGAATAAGTAGACGGTGTTCCACTATAATTAGGTTTACCTTTCGGGGGCGCATATATATAATGGTCAATGTAATTTGCTTACTAAAATTAACTGAGAGGTATAACTATGTCATATTCAGTAAAAAAAGCCGCACAGAATGAAATTCCGATCTTCTTTTCAACAGACGATAACTATATACCTTACCTTGACGTTGCGATATCATCTCTTATAGAAAACGCTTCAAAAGAGCATGCGTACAGGATCATCATATTAAATACCGGCCTGAGTCAGGAAAACGTAAACAAGATCATGCAGAACGACCGTGAAGGATTTACCATTGAGTTTGCAGACATCACCAATGAATTGAAAAAAGTAAAGGACAAGCTGAAGGACGTTTATCATTTTTCACTGGTTACGTATTACAGGCTCTTTATTGCATCTATATTTCCTCAGTACGACAAGATAATATACCTTGACTGCGATCTTGTGGTGCTCGGCGATATTTCAAAGCTGTATTATTCCGACATCGGAGATAATATCCTCGGTGCTGTGCCCGATCAGTTTGTAAAAAGCACAGACGAATTCAGAGCTTATGCCCGCAAGGCAATCGGAGTTGATCCCGATACGTACATAAACGCAGGAGTACTCTTGATAAATCTTGCACAGTTCAGAAAAAACAAGATCGAGGAAGAGTTTGTAAGAATCATTTCATCCTATGATTTTGATCTTCTTGATCCCGATCAGGCATATCTCAATTATCTTTGCCGTGATAAAATATACGTGCTTGAGAGCTGCTGGAACAAGGAACCCATGCCTATTGACTCTGAGAGTGAAAAAAGCATTGTTCATTATGCCCTTTATAAAAAGCCCTGGCAGTACGATGACGTGATATACGGAGAATACTTCTGGCATTATGCAAAGACGTCACCTTTTTATGAAACGATCTGCCGTAGACGAGACGGATTCAATGAAGAGGAAAAGGCAAAGAGAGAGGCTATGGCCGGAGAGATCCTCAGCCACGCATTTAAAATAATTGATTCAGGTTATACGTTTGCCCAAAGGCTTAACTGAAGAAGGGGTTTATTATGAATAAATCAGAGCATAAGCTTGAGCTTCTGAGAAGGATCGCAGAGCTTGAAAAAAAGGAACTTTGGCATCTTGACGTTGAGGACGACCCTGAGACCTATCCGCTGATGCCGGATGATATAGATTATCTTAACGAAAAGCTCATAAACAGAATAAAGAGCAAGATCGCCAATATTTTCGGTCAGAGATTTTTCGAAAAGATGATAAAGGAAAGACAGCTGATAATAAAAGAGGTTCGCGGCATAGAAAACTTCACGGCGGTCAAGGGAGGAAGGATAGTCACCTGCAACCATTTCAGCGTAGGTGATAATTACGCGGTATGGAGAGCACTTCGTGATCATATGAAGGGAAGAATGCTTTATAAGGTGATCCGCGAGGGAAACTATACGAATCCCCCAAAGCCCTTCGGTCTTTTTATGCGTCATTGCAATACGCTTCCCCTTTCAAGTCAGCCCTCCACAATGCGAAAATTTTTAAGGGCAACACAGACCCTTCTCGGACGCGGCGAGACGATACTTATATATCCCGAGCAGGGAATGTGGTGGAATTACCGTAAGCCGAGACCTATGCAGGACGGCGCATTTTCACTTGCTGTGAAAAACAATGTGCCCGTTGTGCCTGTCTTTATAACGATGGAAAACAGCGACGTGCCTGACGGAGAAGGCTTTCTCGTGCAGGAGTATACTTTGCATATTCTGCCTGCCATTTATCCTGACGGGGCGCTTTCCTCAAGGGAAGCGAAGGCAAAAATGAAAAAGGAAAACTATGATGCCTGGGTCAGGGTGTATGAGAATACCTATAATAAAAAGCTGGTGTACGGCGACGGTGAGGATTTTTCATGAAGCTGTATCTTACGACTATAGGAATCGCCATGGCAGTTGTGGCTGCGGTGAATATGATATTCAAGCCGGAATCCTGGCAGTATATCGTCATATCCGTCATATGGTGCACGGCGTTGCAGTTTGCCCTTGACGGCTTAATTGCCATACTTATCCGTATCACCCCGGACCGCTTCTACGGGACGGAAAATAAGCATTTTGAAGTTTCTCCTTTTTCCAAAAAGCTGGGAAAGCTTTTGCAGGTGCGAAAATGGAAGGATAAGGTTTGGGAGCTTGGAGGAATGGGCGGATTCAGTAAAAGAAGCCTTATTGACCCGAGTAACCCCGAGTATATCGAGAAATTTATTATAGAATGTAATAAGGGTGTAGTTACCCACCGATTGTCCTATCCAATAGGCTTTCTCGCAATGCTGACCGTGGAGGGCGCATGGGCATTTACGATTGCCCTTCCGATAGCTGTGGTTAATCTGTATCTTAATATTTTGCCGACCCTCGTGCTCAGATATAATACTCCCGGCCTGAAAAGACTTTTGCGCCGTTTGAGAGGAAAAAGCTGCTGTACTGAAAAGGAAAAAGTATTTTAATATATAAATAAGGAGCTGTAAAAACAGCTCCTTATTTATATATAATCTATATTTTATTCGGGAATGATAAGACCGTAGTCGCCTGCTTTTCTCTTGTATACAACGCAGGTCTCCTCAGTGTCAACATCCTTGAAAACGAAAAATTCGTGGCCGATCTGGTTCATCTGGAGTATAGCCTCTTCCGGTGTCATGGGCTTGATTGCAAATGTCTTTGTTCGAATCTCAAACTCTTCTTCCTCGGGCTCCTGTGCCTCGTACTCGGGGATGCGGATGCTGTCGCGGAGCTTCTTTGTGAGACGGGTCTTGTTCTTTCTCATCTGACGCTCGATGTTGTACATGCAGCAGTCAAGAGCATTCATAAATGTGGAGTTTTCTTCTTCGCTGCGGAAGAGGAACACACCCTGCTGGATCGTCACCTCAACGCGCTCCATATCGCGGATTCTGGAGAGCTTTACCGTTGCCGTGGATTCCTCGGGGAAGAACTTGTCAAACTTTGCAAGCTTCTTCTCGATGTGCAGCTGGAGCTTTTCGTCAACGTTTACTTTTCTTGCGTTAATGGTGATCTTCATAATGTGCCCTTCTTTCTTGGTGGATTAGCGGGGCGAAGTATTCTTCACCCTTCGCACCTTTATTATAACACACACTTCGGCACTTGTCTATAGCTATTTGTAAAAAATGTATAAAGAAATTAAAAAAATCAAACTAAATTTGTAGAATTAACCCTATGTATTGACTTTTTTCTAAATTAGAGTTATCATATAAGGTAGCGAATGGAGGTGAGTGCATGTTTCCTTACGATATAGAAAGACTTCTTTCTCATATGGAAGACCGTGGAATACGTGGATACGTTGTCGGAGGAGCTGTCCGTGATATGATAATGGGCAGGGAGCCCGGCGACTATGATATAGCTGCAGAATGCACTCCCGAGGAGCTTATTTCGGCTTTTGAGGGATTTCAGCACTTTGATACGGGAATCCGTTTCGGCACTCTCAACGTTTTCAGCGGTGAGAGATATACAGAGATAACCTGCTGCCGCTACGAAAGCGGCTACTCTGACCTTCGCCGTCCCGATAACGTGGAATTTTGCCGAGATATAACAAAGGACCTTGCAAGAAGGGACTTCACAGTCAATGCAATTGCAATGTCCCTTTCAGGCGAAATCATCGACCCATTTGGGGGCAGAGAGGATATAGAGAAAAAAATCATCCGCTGTGTCGGTGACCCCGAGGTCCGTTTTTCAGAGGATGCTCTTCGCATTATCCGAGCCCTTCGCTTTTCCTCAACTCTCGGCTTTGAAATTGAGGAGAGCACAAGCGGTGCTGTAAAAATGATGGGAAATCTCTTAACCAGCGTTTCCGGAGAGAGAGTCTTTACAGAGCTTAAAAAGCTTCTTCTCGGAGAGGACGTTTTGCGTATTCTTGTGGACTATTCCGCAGTTATCTGTGAAATAATCCCCGAGCTTTACGATGCGATAGGGCTCGACCAGAAGAATCCCTATCACGTTTATACGGTATACGATCATATTGCCCACTCCGTTGCATCATCGGTTGCAGATACAGATATTCGCCTTTGTATGCTCCTTCACGACGTGGGAAAGCCTTCCACGTTTTTTACGGATGAAAAGGGAATAGGTCATTTTTACGGGCATCCCGAGGTTTCGTGTCGCATGGCAGAGAAAATTCTCAAGCGCCTTAAAGCGGATAAAAAAACGATAGAGCACGTATGCTTTCTTGTGAAATACCATGACGTGCGCCCTGCGGCAACGAGAAAAAGCCTTCATAAATATATTGCGAAGGTGGGCTTTGAGGGAGCAAGAGAGCTTCTTTCAGTCCGCAGAGCCGATCTTTCAGCGCAATCTCCCGAGTTTTTCAGCCAGTTTGAGTATCTTGCAGAGAGCGAGCAAATAATCAACGAGCTTGAAGCAGAAGGCGTCTGCACAAGGATATCAGACCTTGCAGTCAACGGAAACGATCTCATTGAGCTGGGCTATAATAGGGGCAAGGACGTAGGCCGTGCTCTTTCATATCTTTTGGAAAGGATAGTTAAGGAAGAGATTCCCAACGAGCGTGAGGAGCTTTTGCGAATAGCCAAAAGAAAATTAGCAAAATCAAAGGGATAACGTTTATATGTAAAAAAGCTGTTCACACCGATCGGTGTGAACAGCTTTTTGATTTTGATGAAGCAGTTTTATTCAGCGTCCTTTTTCATCAGTGCAAAGGCGAGTATGCAGGATGCTGCAAGACAGCCGTTGCTGATGAGCAGGAACAGATTTCCTGTGGACATAAACAGGGTGACTACTCTGATTGCTGAAATGATGCCGTAAGCAAGGATCCAGGAAGCGCAGTGGCGGTCGTTAAGCACAACAGTCTCGCCCTTCTTAAATGCACCGTATGCATTTGAGAGGAATTTTGAGAAACGACCTGTGAAAAGAATATTGATAAGGATGGAAAGGATACTGTATATCAGTGATGTGAGGAATATGAAAATACCGATTGCGTTGGCAGAATTCTGCGCCATAAATTCCAGTACTTTTTCAAAAAGCACGATAGTATTATTGTCATAGCTAATGCCAAACTCGGAAAGGAACTCAGGGTCTGTTATCTGATCGTAAACCTGAGAGATCACTTCACGGATAGTATCACCGAGAGAGACAAAGACCGCAAGGCAAATAATGCCGAACAAAAGCACAAATCCTGCAGAAACAAAGGTAAGGATGTACTGGATCTTGACAGCGATGGACGTCAGATTCAGACCGTTTCCCAAAAGCTTTGCATCATCCTTTACAGTGCCGGCATAAGCGAGCCATACGCCTATAATTATGAGGATGAGAACGATACTTACACCTGAGAACAAAAGGCCCACACCTGCGGCAACAGACAGAATAATAGCAATTGCGAGGAATAACGGGTCGGACAAGGTTTTCATGGCGTTTTTGACGTGCTGGGCTGTAGGGGGAGTCTGAGGCTGGGGAGCGGGAGGAGCATAAATATCTCCGATTCTGAATCCGCACTTATGACAAAACACAGCATTTTCTGTGAGTCTTGTGCCGCATTTGGGACAGAACATGATCATTCACCTTTCTTTTTGTTTGTTTTTTGCGTGGGTTTATTGGGGTGATGCTTCTTCTTTTTCTTTTTAACGGAGAAGCCGAATTTTCCGAGGCCCTTGCCAAGCTCGAAATACTCGCCGTGGGCAAAGGCAGCAAGATTTGCTCGGTCAAGACAAAGCTTTCCGCTTGCATCGAGAAGGTCCTCGTTTACGGTAACGCCTACGATATCTGCAAGGAACATATGATGTGTTCCAAGCTCGATAACGTCAAAGACCTTGCATTCAAGAGAGAGGGGGCATTCATCGATAAGGGGCACTGAAATATTTGTCGCAGGCACCTTTGTCAGATCCCATTTTTTGAATTTATCAACCTTTCTTCCCGTGTGTATTCCGCACCAGTCGCAAGCGGCAATAAGGGAGGAGGGGGTGAGATTCAGGGCGAATTCCCCATTGTTTTTTAAAATCTCATAGGAATATCGTGAAGGGCGAACGGATATATAGGTTTTGGGAGGGATAGTATTGATAAGTCCCGTCCAAGCTACGGTGAAAACGTTATCTCGCTCTCCGTCGCTGACGGTGACAAGGACGGGAGGTACAGGTGCAAGGAGAGCACCGCCCTTCCAGCTTACTTTTGACATGACAGACACATCCTTTAGAAAATCTTAATTACAAGTACATTTTAACTTAAAATTGTCTGAAGTACAATATAGTTTACAAAAAATACTTGCATTATATTGGCAACAAATATATAATTGAATCGAAAATACGAAGGAAAGGTGCATAAAATGGAAAAGCTTATAACATTTACAGTACCCAGCTATAATTCTGCGGCATTCATGCACAATTGTATAGATTCCCTCCTCGGCGCAGGAGACGATATTGAAATTATGATCGTTAACGACGGATCAAAGGACGATACCGGTGCTGTTGCAGACAGATATGCAGAGCAGTATCCCGATATCGTAACAGTTATCCATCAGGAAAACGGCGGTCACGGCGAGGGCGTTAACCAGGGCGTGCGTCTTGCCAAGGGTAAATATCTCAAAATCGTTGATGCTGATGACAGACTTGATTCAGACGAGCTGAAAAAGGTTCTTGATAAGATTCGCAAAAACGAGGCAGAGGGTACAGAAATAGATATGTACGTATGCAACTACGTATACGTCCGTGTTGATACAGGCGACCGTCGCCCCATGGGATATGCCAATATTTTCCCCGAGGAGCAGGTCTGCACGTGGGATGATACAAAGCCCTTCGGCCCCTCAAAGTATCTTATGATGCACTCTGTCATCTACAGAGTTGAGCTTCTCCGCTCCTGCGGATTCGAGCTTCCCAAGCATACCTTCTACGTTGATAATCTTTATATGTACTATCCCTTCCCCTTTGTTGAGAAGATCTATTATATCAATTCCGATCTTTATCTCTACTACGTGGGAAGCGATGAGCAGTCTGTAAATGAGAAGAACGTGCTGAAGAGAATCGATCAGCAGATCCTTGTAACAAAGCTTATTATCGACAGCCACGATCTTCAAAAGGTAAAGAAGAAGAGCCGCCGCCTTCACAGATATATGCTCCACGAGCTTTCAATGATGATCACTATCTGCAACGTGTTCCTTGACATCAAGGGCGATCGCGAGAGCGTTGAAAAGCAGAAGGAGCTTTGGCGCTATCTCAGAGCAAAGGACCCCGTAACGTACAAGAAGATGCGCTATACGTCTCTCTCAGCATTCACTCATATGCCCGGTGAGATCGGCAGAAAAACAACGGTCGGTATATACAGAATCGTTAATAAAATCTATAAACCCAACTGATTTTTTGTATAAATTGGGCTATAACTATTGCAATTTAAGAAAATTGTGTTATACTGATAATAGTATAAGTATCCCTTTTTGGAAATACTGATATAAAGATGCGGCACCGAGCCGCTTATGAAAGGAATGATATTAATGAAGGAAGAAAAGCGCACCAGTGTGGTCAAGGTCATCATCATTTCCGCAGCAGTAGCAGTTGCAGTTGTTGGAATCGTTGCTCTGCTTTACAAGCTTTTCAAGAAGTATTTCAAGATCACAATCGATTGCGGAGATTGCGAAAAGTGCGATGATATCTGCTTCGGTGAGGATTTTGATCCCCTCTGCGACTGTGATGAGGACTTCGTTCCCTCCTGCAGCATCGACGAGGCAGAAGAGGCATAATTATTGCTGAATAAAAAATGACTTTTCGAGAACGGTCTTGAAAAGTCATTTTTAGGTATAAGAGATTTTCAAGCATAGAAAGGTAAATGCAATAATGAAGAAAATGTTTTTTGCAATAGCAGTAATGCTGGTTGCAGTATGTCTTGCTTCCTGCGGCTCTGAGGGCAAAAAGGAGGAAGAAACAACAGAGAAGACAGATTGGAGAAATACGATCGAGTATGAGAGCTCCTTCTTTGTAAACGAGGGTAAGAAGATGCTTTATGCTCTCGATAAGGGCAGCATCACTATCTGGGATAATGCAGGCGAGGGCAAGGCTCTCCAGGTTATCGAATATGATACCTCCGTTTCCGATGCTATAGAAAGAATCGAGAAAGAGGATTTCAATAACGACGGCAACCGCGATATTCGTATCATCTATTCCGAAAACGAAAAGGGAACAAGATATAATCTTTTCCTCTGGAGCGAAAAGGCAGGCAGATTTGTTAAGTGCCTTCTCTATAACACAATAACAAACCCTGTTTTCGAAGCTGAAAGCGGATACGTTGCGGGCGTTACAGACAGAGGTGTTTTCGGAAAGGTAATAAAGTATTATACCTTCAATGAAAATTCCGGACTCAGCCTTGTTACGTCCGATATCGGAGATATTGAAGATATCGCAAAGACTGTAGGCGCAGCAGTTGGCGGAGACAGCGTTGAAAAGATTGTAAACGCAGTAACAGTTGACAGAACTCCCTGCGGCGGATATTACGTAAATGCAAACGGCAAGAGAATTGCCTATATCGCTTATAATACTGATTCTCAGTGGTACGTAGACGAGGGATGCTGCGGCCTTTACAGACAGCTTGATGAGGTTGAGGGTGCTATCGTTGCCGGTGATTACGTCGGCGATGCAAAGCATGCATACAGTCTTGCAAAGCTTAAGGGCGGAGAGGGCGCAAAGCTTATCGATACAAGCTATGGCGTTCTTGCGGGCTCTGAGGCGCAGAGGTTCGACGTTCGTGGCGAGAACGGTAAGACATTCTCCCTTGTAACAGATACAAAAAATCTGTGGTACTACAGCGAGGACGGTGCAACCTTTGTTCAGGTCATTTCTTTAACCGGAGAAGTGGCAGGCGAGGAAGAATTTGAGTTTGCCGTTCCCGAGGCTTGATAGAGGTTTGATATGTTTGTAAAAAAAGCAACAGCGCAGGAGATTGCCGCATCACAGGAAAAGCTGAAAGCAGCTTTCGGTGAGATTTCGGTAATAGACGATATCCCTGTCAAGGAATATATGATAAAATGGCTTTCCGCATTTGCACCTGATATGACAGTGTATGATGCAAAATCCTTTTGTCTTCCCAAGCTTTTCTTCAAAAATTATCTCTGGCATGCATTCAGCTTCCAGAAAACAGACAGCTACGTTGAGGAGGATGCCGATGAGGCATTTGCAAAGGGCTTTGATGGCCCCTGCTATATCCTTCTTAACGATGAAAGACTTCTTTGCAAGGTGGCAGACGGCAAGGTAATAACTATTGAAAAGCTGAAGGAGTTTTCCAATATTATTGTTTTCACAGAGGATTTTTCAGAGACCTACGTTCATACGGGAAGCGATGAATTCGGTCCCTACAAGTCGGATCGTAGCCATGTCGTTCTGTGAGCCAAGGAGTTGTTATCAGGTCTTGTCTTCCTAAGACCGCCTTGGCCT
>JAZRRC010000043.1:0-9279 GCA_045650355.1 Candidatus Avispirillum sp.
AGAGTTAACAAGAATAATAAAAGTTGTTAATCTTTGCTGACCATCCACTACATGATAAGCCTCATAGTCATTTTGAGCAATCAACCATTTTTCTTCAGACCAGTTACTCCACTCATCACTTTTCAGCTTTTTCAAAGAAAGCATACCTGTATAGTGATAACGTTCCTCAGGCAAATTCCACAAATCTTCCCAAAAATCAGAAAGTTGCGGCTGCTGCCAAGCATATCCGCGCTGATAATCGGGGATTCTAAATATCCTTTTGTCAAATAGTTTTGAGAGTGAAATTAAATTGTTCATGTACTTCTCCATCACACTATAATTTTAGGCAAAATTAATAACTTGAATTTACCTCAAATCAACCGAAGTTTGTATGTTCATTATTTTCTACCCAAGATACCTTGGATATTGTCAATTATAAAATGCTGGGCGCGGTTATCAAACAGTATCGCTATGTATTCTCCGTCTCTTCCCATTTTCTTCTCGGTGAAAATTCCGAGCTGATTTCCTTTGTCCGTCGGCATCTTGCGAGGCTTTCCTTGATGGTCAGTGCTTTCATATAATAATCCCGCCTCAATCAACCATTGATTTAATTTGGGTACGGAAAGACTCTTCATCTGAGGATTCTTTACAACATCTGACAACCTTCTCGCAATCTCACTTGCCGTGATGGGATATTGTGAAAACTCAAAACGCATAAGTTGCTCATTGGTAACAGCCAAAGGAATAGTCCTTTCAACCTTCCCGATTCCCCCGTTTTCATAAACCTGTCTGAGAATATCGGAAACGTAGAAAAAGCAACGGGACAAGCGGACATTGTTTGCAAGGTCATTTTCAGGTATGGGAGTATCATCCAACGGATTTATACCGTTGGCAAGCTTTTCCATAAAAGATCTAGCATATGCTATTTTTTCAAGCTCTGTCATTTTCGCAATTCCTTTCCTTTTTATCAGTATTTTTTGAGTTCTATTTATATATATTCCCCGCGGATCCTTTCAAGTATCTCCTCATCTGCGGGGCAGAAATCGTAGCTCGGTATCTCTGCGGGAGTTATCCATTTTATATCATTGTGCTCAATCTTTTTCGGCTCGCCCTCGGCTATGGTCGCATTGAATAGTGTGAGATGCACAACAATATCGGGATATTCATGTACAACCTCCATAAACACTTCTCCAACGCAAAGAGTAACGTCAAGCTCCTCACGACACTCGCGGATAAGCGCATCTTCCTTAGTTTCACCCGGCTCAACCTTACCGCCGACAAACTCCCAGAGAAGCCCCCTCGCCTTATGAGCAGGTCTCTGGCATATCATAAATTTATCGTTATCCCATATAAGGGCGGCTACTACCTCTGTCATTGCTTCTCCTTTGCCTTTTTAAATAATTACGCAGTTTTTATTATTATAACACACGCCCCGTATCTCTGCAAGAATTAACACTCACCGTTAAATAAAAATATGGCAGACACTCTTTTTGTGTCTGCCATATGCGTTTTTTACTGTTTATCTCACTTCTTTTTACCAAACAGAACGAAAAATACGGATTTTATATATTTCCATCTTCTGAACGGAGCTCTTATGATTCTGTACAAGGCAAAAAAGGGTATGAAAATGCGGTATTTATAAAAAAAAGGATGCAGCTCTCTATAGTATTCCATATCAGGAAAAAGGTTTCTCAAAAGGTACTTCATCTTGACCTTTGTGGTCACCTTACCTTCAGAATCCTTCAATCCCTCAAGCTTTGTATTTACAGCACGCTCCTGAGTTCCGTATGCACCGGAAAGCACTGTAACTGCAAGGATTTCCGAGCCTTTCTCATCGAGCTCGGAAAGGTCAAAGGAGGGATCAAATATTTTATTTGAAAGCTCTCTTGTATCCTTTTCAAACTCGTCCGCCTCCAGCTTTTTAAGCTCTGTCGTAATATATTCACGGTTAAGATTTTGTCCGAGATGCTTGTTCAAAAGATACACATCCATCAACGATCTTATACCGTTACCGACAAATCTGTAATGCTTATAATTATGAGAAATAATGTAAATATACATATCCTCATCGGTGAATCCGTACAGGCAGTCACCAAGATTTACAAGCCTTTCCTTTACATTTTTATAATAATCATACCAGCTATCGTTAACCATGGGACTGTAAAGGCTGACGTGCATTTCAAAGTTAAGAACGGGAGCTTTTTTATATACGTCATGGGTGGTTCTTCCCCCTGCCTGACATTCATAGCCCATGGATTCCATATAATCACGAAGCTCTTTTCTGAAGGTTTCATCAAAGAGAATATCGTTATCCGTTATCTGACGCATGCCGAATTTAGGATAAAATTTCTGCAAAACAACACCCTTTAACGGCATATGCCAAATACCGTGATTATTCATAAATGCGAAGATTTTTTCACGTTCTGCGTCAAAGAATATAAGTTTTCTTACAGCCTTATTTTTGGCATCCTTCCACTCTGAAAGCAGCTTATCATCTATTGAAAAATCCTTATCCGAAACAAGCAAGGATTCAATTGCAAAGCACGTTATAGCCTGCATAGAATGCCGCGCAGAAGCCTTATAAACCGCAGTCAGATCCATGCCCAAAACCCTTGAAGCATCGGGCTTTATACCGTTCAGCGCACAGGAAGCAAGATATATTACGTCCAGGCCCGCCCGGTATTTATTTTCTTCTGTCACATCAATTCCCCCCGAGCTTAAATAGTCTTTTTAATCTGCCCCATACGCCTCTCCACAAGCGGCGGAAGGGTCTTGTATAATGCCAGAAACGAACGTAAATTTTATACGAAAAATCTGTTACGTTGTATTTCTTTCCATTGTGGGTAAAAGAGGTTACAACGGCTATCATCTGATCATGAGAAAGCCCCTTTTCAAAGACAAACTGATTATCTCCGATACAGGTATAAGTATCCTTAACCCTGACAATGCGATGAAGCACATATTTACCGTCGCTTCGCTGATACAAGGGTAGATCATACTTTTTCAGCTTCCCCTTCAATGGCGAAAGGGTAACGCTGTCTCTTCCCTGTCTAAGCATAGGCAGCATACTGATTCCGCGAGGCAAAAAGGTAACGCTCTGCCCCATGGAAAGAGTTTCTCTGATAAGGGGCATCACCTCATCAAGGCTGACCCCTTTTTTATCGAAATTATTCAAGGAAACCGTTTCCCTTCAGCTTCTCAACGAATGCCACAGCGCTTGCCTCTGCCGTCTTTTCATCAACATCATATTCGCTGAGCAATGCCTCAGTAAGGTCGGAAATCTCCGCCTCTGTTTCAAGGCGCTTCCAGAGAGTTTTTCCTGTTTCGTTAAGAGTTATCATACAGTTAAGATCAAGATCGTTTCCTGTGGGAATAACAACACAGTCTCCGCCGATCTCGCGCAAAACAAATCCATTCTTGAGCTTCATAGATGTTATCCTTTCATCTGCTGTTTACTTATAAATTCATCCCATCCGCAAGACATTGCCTCATAGGAAACCCTTGCCGCTTCGGGATCTGTATTACATTCAAGGCGCCACACGGGAACAGTGGCAAAAAGCTTTTCCAAAAGATTGAGAAGCTTATTCATAAACTGAGGGTCCCTTGAGCGAGCCGTCTGCTCAAGGATCGCATGAACAGCTTTGGCACCGCCGAACGGAACGATTTTGTTCTCAGTACCACGCCCCAGAATACACACTCCGCAAAGGGGAACTCGCATATTTATATTGAGATCCGTCTTTCCGCTCCAGGGAGTACCATAGGCATAAAACTGCCCGTCCTCCAGGCGAATTGCCGGCTTATCGTCATTAAGAATCTGAACTCGGTCAGTACCGAAAACACTTTTCCAAAGAGCCGTATGCGTTGACTTTCCCGTTCCGCAGGGAGCCGAGAAAATATATGCTCTGCCCTCCATAACAACAGCCGAGGAATGTATAAGAAATCCGTCAAAATCAAGGAGCTGTCGATAAAAGCTATTGCCTGTCATCAAATATTCGCAGCTGTCGTCATTAAGATAAGGGGCCTTTTTCTTTAAAGCTTCAATATCCGAAGTTACGGTCATATCGGCATCGCACGCATCATCTGTATCAATCAGATAATCACGAGCCTGCTCGAGAGTTTTGCCGAAGGTATCCATACGGACAGTCAGCCCTGCAATCTTATAATATTTCAATCAGATGCCCCCTTTCGAGAAAATCACAAAGTATTTCACTTTATTATAACATATTTTTTGAAAAATCAAATAGAAAAATCAAAAAATATATAATCAGTATTAATTTTTAAAATATGGCTTTCTCTTCGTACAAATTTCCGGAAAGGCTTACGTCAAACGTGCTTTTTCAAAACCTTTATCATCGAACTGAATAGCCTGAAAAAGCTAAAAATTTATGTATGTATTCTGCAATTTTTTCGTTTTTTTAGCAAAGAAACTTCATTATATATCATTATATAACATATTTACTCAAAAATCAGAGAAAAATTGTACACTATTACATCTACTTTTTTATGAAAAAGCATTTATTTTTATGACACATTGTTGTATAATGTAGTTACAATGTCAGTATTATAGCTATTTATACCCAAAATTAAAATAATGCTGATATTTTAAAAATGATTTGCATGGCTTGGAGACAATTTCCTGTCGGTTAAAATTACGGACTCGCCACCCGGAATTTACCGCAGAAATGTCCCCGAGAAACTATAAAAAGGAGGAATATGCAAATGTTAAAAAAATCTTTGGCATGGTTGCTGACCATTCTGATGATCGTAAGCATGGTACCGTCATCAGTTATCGCAACCGCCACTGCAGACTCCGGTGATTCACTCACCTCTGTAATTGCAGATTCTGATGTAGCCAAGATTGGAGATCAGGGTTATGAGACTCTCCAGGCGGCTATGACCGAAGCCAACAAGGAAGCCGGTGATTATACCATCACCTTGTTGAAAGACAGCGCAGAAGTGTTCACATTTGCTCAGAAGAGCGGTGTTAATATCACTATCGACGGTGATAAGCACACCTTCTCCGGCAAAATCACACTTAACGCAGGCGGCGGAAATCTTACATTTACCGATGCTAAGATTGCTCCCGCTAACAGCCAGACAATTTATCTGAGCGCTTCTACCGCTCCCAACGTTACCTTTACAGAATGTGAACTTAAAGGTAAGAACATGTCAGGCTCTATAGTACATGGTGAAAACTCTTACACCACAACCAACATTGCAATCAAGAAGTGTACTGCTTCCGGATTGGCATATCTGGTTTCTATTCGACAGGGCGGACATAACATTCTTGTTGAGGACACTGTAGCAACAGATATGCTCTATCTGATTCGTCCCCTGAAAACAAGAACTGTTACTGTAAAGAACGTAACTTGCTCTGCAGTAATTGCAATTCAGGTAAGAGCTGAAGCAGACAACTGTAAGCTCACCATTGAAAACCTCAAAACTGAGGCTATTGAATATGGTGGCAGCTATTACCCTCCCGTACAGACTCACAGTGGTTCTGATTCCGTAAAATACACTATAGACGTCAAGGGTGTTAACTCCTTCGTATCTAATGGCGTTGCTTATGAGGGAACATCCTGGTTTGCCGGCACAGCCGGAGTTGAACTTGATCCCGGTGTTCAGATGACCACAGCTGACGGCAAGGTTTACATTTGCGGCACAGTTGAAGATGCAGCGAAAGTTGCAAAGTCAGGTGATACTGTTAAGTTGCTTAAGGACAGCGAAGAGGAACTCACTCTGCCCGAAGGTGTTAAGCTTGACAATAATGGCTTTACTGCAGACAGTATCATAGAAAATATTCCTAACTATGCTGCTATGATTGGCGATACAGGTTATATTTCTGTTGACGCTGCTCTTGACGCGGCATATGCTGCAGGCATGAAGGATGTTGTTATCACAATTATCGGTGAGAACACTGCAAGCACAGCAGATAACTTCGATATCTACTATAAGTATAGTGCTATTGCGTTTGATAATCTGACTCTTCGCCAGGCAGACGCATCCAAGCCCTACTACTTCAACTTCTTCTGCCCCGGTTGGCGTACAGCTACAGACGGCAAGTTCGTTTTTGACGGAGTAAATCTGGCAATTACCGGTTCATTCTTCTCCACATCAAAGGTTGAACTCATCAACAATTCAACTGTTGCATTTAACAGAGAAAACTCATATGTTCTTGATGGATGTATGACAATTGAACCCGGTTCTAAATATATCAACTGGGTAGAGTTCGTTTATAGCAATGGCGAAATTGCATTAGACGGTGGCAAGAATGACGGTACATATAATTCTGCGTCTGGTTATAACAGTGTCTATGTATATCTTTACGCAGATGGTACCATGACTCTTAAAAACGGTGCTTATGCTGTAATCAGCAACTACGAAGCCAGCGGTTATCTGTACCTCGCAGGTACATTAAACATGCAGGCATCCAGACTTGATGTTCTCAATACTATTGAAATGGCTTCCGGTGTGCTTAACATTGACGTTAACAGCAAAATCAACACCAAGAACATCACAGGTACCGGTAAGATCGTTATTGATCTCAACGGATACAATGCTGAAGAAGATCTTAAGATTTTTGAAAAAGTAAATCTTTCCGGCTTCAATGGTGAAATCACTGTAAGCTCCGATGCTTATGAAGTTGTGAATAAAGACGGTGCTTACTACATCGTACCCAAGAAGGCTCCCGTTGCTCAAATTGGCGACAAGACATACGAGAGCCTCAAAGACGCTATCAACGATGCAAGCGCAGGTAATACAATCACTTTCCTTGCTGACATCGAAGAGAACGTTACTATCAACAAGAACCTTACAATCGAGGGTGCAAACTTCAAGTATACCGGTACAATGACTCTCGGTGCAGTTACAGCGACTATCCAGAACGTTAAGTTCGTAAAGGGTGAGCTCGTTAAGACTACTACACCTATTTCCGGTACATTCAATATTGTAGACTGCTCCTTCGAGGGTAGCACACCTTCCGGTTATGCTATCAAGATCGGTTATGCAACAGAGCTCAACATTGCAGGCTGTACTTCCAAGGACAACAGCTTCCTCTACGTTCCCTACTCTCTTGCAAACCTTTCTGTTAAGAACACAACTATTTCCGGTGCAAGCTGGGCATTCCACCTTGTATCCATGAATGCTCCCAAGTTCGAAAACGTAACGATCAATGATTCCGGTTGCGGTATCGTTATTCAGAACACAGGTAATAAGGTTATCACACTCAATGGTTGCACTATTGATGCTGTAATGCCTCTCGTTATCTGGGAAAAGGAAACTAATAACGTAACATTCAATTTCGTTGGTGCTAACAACTTCGGCACACACGATGCTGTTTGGGCTATTGCCAATAACAACTACGTTCAGGATCCCGGCAGTGATTACGCTGTTCTCAAGCTCACTGCAGGCGCTACTCTTACAGCAGCTGAGGGTCTCGACATTACTACTGACGTTGCTGATCACAAGGTAGAATATAAGAACGGTACATACAAGCTCGCCGAGACTGTAAAGCGCGGCACTTGGGGTGGTATCGACTGGACACTCGACCTTGTAACAGGTACTCTCACAATCGCTCCCACAAAGGGCGAGCCCGTTCCCGATAAGAACAGCGGTAAGACCTATGAGGTTGGCGAATGGCGTGAGGCTGTAAGATATGACAGCAAGGGCGAAGGCAAGGCTATTGAAGGCTGGCCCTATGATCGCTCTAAGGTTAAGCAGCTCGTAATTGAAGAAGGCGTTACATCTATCGGCTCCTTCACAGTTCAGGGCTACACAAACCTTACAGGCGAGGTTATTATTCCTTCCACTGTTACTTACATTGGTCAGGAAGCATTCCAGAAATCCACATTCACTAAGCTCACATTTGCTGAAGGCGGCACTGAGGAGCTCTGTATTGCACACGGTGCATTCAAGAACCTCATCATCGAGGAAGTTGCTCTTCCCGCTGACCGTCCTGTTCATCTCCATGCTTGGGTATTCAACAACTGTCACAACCTCAAGCATGCAACACTTCCCGCAACTGTTACATCTGTAATCGGTACAAACCACGTTGATTACTTCAAGAATTTCAACGAGCATGCTAATCCCACTTGGACAAAGTCCAGTGAGATCTTCGCATACGATGAGAACCTTGAAACTATCACATTTGGCAGCAAGGAAGTTATGGATATGTTCTTTGCTAACAACAACGGAACTTCCAAAGATTACATCGTTGCAACTGTTGGTCTCACAGCTTACTGTGATCTCCAGGCAGCTATCGATGCTGCTCAGGACGGCGATACAGTTACATTAATTAAGAACGTATCTCTTACAAACACAGTTACTGTTCCCGCAGGCAAGACTATTACTCTTGATCTCAACAAGAAGACTATCAGCCAGAAGAAGGCTTGTACTGCAAGCTATTCTATGATTGATAACAAGGGTAACCTCACTATCACAGGAGAAGGTAAGATCTCCTTCACTGATTCTGGTGCCGGCGATCCTACGTTCGGTTGGGGTTCCTACACTATCACAAACAGCGGTACTCTCGTTGTAGAAAACGGCACAATTGAAAACCTCAGTGCTCAGAACCCCGGCAACGGTCAGGCTAACGTACATATGTACTGTGCTATCCAGCAGTCCGGTGGTACCGTAACTATCAACGGTGGTACAATCTCTACTCCCACTTACCGTTCCGTTCGCGTAAACAAGGGCGACCTTGTTATCAACGGTGGTACATTCGTTGGTCAGGTTTGGCTCCAGCCTAACCAGGGCGACACAACTATCACTGTAACAGGCGGTAAATTCGCTCCTGCAGGCAACGATGGTTCTTCCATCTTCATGACTAACGCAGGCGAAGGCTATACTGTTACTTCCGCAAAGATCTCCGGCGGTATATTCACAACAAAGATCGGCGCAACTGATGCTGCAAAGCTTGCAGGTTGCATTACAGACGGTCTCTTCAGTGAATCCGCAAAGGGCAACACAAACAAGGATCTCTTCATTAAGAACGTTGCTTTCGTAGGTCCTGATGCTGAGGGTTACTACAGCATTATCTCTGCTGTTGCTTCTGTTAACGGTCAGAGCTACGCAACTCTCACAGAGGCTATCAAGGCTGCAAACGCAGGTGATACAATCACTCTCCTTGATGACATCGCAGAGAACGTTACTATCAACAAGAACCTCACAATTGAGGGTGCAGGCTTCAAGTACACAGGTACTATGACTCTCGGTGCAGTTACAGCGACTATCCAGAACGTTAAGTTCGTAAAGGGTGAGCTCGTTAAGACTACTACACCTATTTCCGGTACATTCAATATT
>JAZRRC010000044.1:0-6626 GCA_045650355.1 Candidatus Avispirillum sp.
TATATGTTTAAGGGTTTTAAAATAAAAAAAGTCGGATTTCAAACTTTTATTTATCGGTTTTGAATATTAAAACCGTGTTAATTTCAGTAAAAATCAATGATAAAGTCTAAGAAAATTTAATAATTCTCTTGCAAATATAACGGTTTCATTATATAATTTATAGTAGTGTGGGATAGAGTTTTTCTCTTTCCCGAAAAGTATTTTGCTAAACATTTAGTAATATAAATCCAGGAGGACAGTTAATGGAAAAAAATGTTTCCGAAATGATACTTGATGCGCTCAAGTCCGCAGGTATCAAAACAGCAGCTGCCCTGCGCGAGATCTTCAGCGATGCGGAAAAGAAAGCAACCGCTCCTGCTGACTGTCTCACAGCACGTGGCAGAATCGAAGCTCTCTTCGATGAAGGCACCTTTATGGAGAGCGGCAAGTATGTTCGCCGTACCCCCTCTGAGCTCGACGGAGGAGCAGACGATTCCTTCGAGGGCGTTATCTGCGGTTGGGGTGCTGTTGGCGGCAAGCTCGTTTATGCCTTCAGCCAGGACTATTCCAGAACAAAGGGCGCTCTCACAGAGGCTCAGGCAAGAAAGATCGAGGAGATCTATCGCCTTGCTATTGAGAACGGCGCTCCCGTTATCGGAATCTTTGATTCCGCAGGAGCTCTCCTTCCCGAGGGTGTTCGTGCTCTCGCAGGATACTCCAGAATGATGAACTGTGCATCCCGCGCATCCGGTGTTATTCCCCAGATCGCAATTATCCCCGGCGTTTGCGCAGGTAGTGCTGCAGTTGTTGCCGGCATGTTCGACTTTATCATTATCTCTGAGGCTAAGGGTACTGTAAGCTTCAACGCTCCCTTCGTTCTCGGATGCGAAAAGGCAGGTAAGTCCGAATTCGTTCAGAAGAGCGGTCTTGCAGCTATTGCTGCTAAGAATGACGGCGAGTGCATCGCTTATGCAAAGGCTCTCATCTCCTACCTCCCCATGAACAACATGGAGGGCACAGTTGAAGGCATCAGCCGTGATGATGCTAACCGCCTTTGCGATATTTCCGCATACCACGCTACAAAGAGCGCAGCTGCTCTTATCGGTGCTGTTGCAGACGACGGAAAGTTCCTCGAGCTTTACTCCGAGTATGCAAAGGAAATGGCAGTTGGCTTCATTTCCCTTAACGGCACAGTTTGCGGCGTTGTTGCAAACAACAAGGCTGAAAACGGCGGTATCCTCACAGCAGGTGCTGCAAGAAAGGCCGCAAAGATGATCACATTCTGTGACAGCTTTGATATTCCCGTTATCTCCATCCTCGATTCCGAGGGTCCCGACGTATCTGTTGAGGCTGAGGCTTCTCCCTATGCTTCCGAGCTTGCAAAGCTTGCATTTGCATACTCTCAGGCTAAGTGCGCTATGATCACACTTATCGCAGGCGAGGCTTACGGTGCTCACTTCTCTCTCATGGGAGCTAAGGCTCTCGGCGCTGACGTTGTTCTCGCACTTGATTCTGCAAAGATCGGTGTTATGAGCGCAGGCAGAGCAGTTGCATTCCTTCTCAACGATAAGATCACAGAAACCGTTTCCCGCGAGGAGCTTGAGGCTAAATGGGATGCTAAGATCGGCTCTCCCGTTGCTGCTGCAGGTGCAGGCGAGGTTGACGATATTATCGCAGACGAAGAGATCCGCCAGAGACTTGCAGGCGCTCTTATGATGCTCGCAGCAAAGTCCAAGTGCGCTCCCGCAAGACGTCACTCTAATATGCCCCTTTAATCGGAGGTCATAATGAACACAGCTATGACAAATATGCTGTCCCTTGTTGCTGACATTTCATACGGAGAAAAGATCATCAACGGTCTTACCGTTGTAGTAGTCGGACTTGCCGGAGTATTCGGCGTTCTGGCTCTCATCTGGGGTGTTCTTGCACTCTTCAAGATCTTCTTCTATGATATGCCCGAAAAGAAGAAGGCAGCTAAAATAAAGAGTGCGGCTCCCGCTCCTGCTCCCGTTGCAGCAGAAGAGGCTCCCGCAGAAACTGCTCCCGAGGCTGACGACACTCAGCTTATCGCAGTTATTACCGCGGCTATCGCCGCCTATACCGCTCAGAGCGGAAAAGCAGCTCTTCCCTTCCGTGTTGTTTCTTATAAGAGAGTAAGAGGCGCAAACGGCTGGAACGGTGCTGACGAAAACGAGACTGTTTAAGCTCTCAACCACTAAATTTATTAAATAAAGGACTAATAACTATGAAAAAGTATACAATCACAGTAAACGGTACCGCTTATGAGGTATTTGTAGAGGAAGAGGGCGCAGTTGAGTCCGCTCCCGCTGCTGTTGCAGCACCCGTAGCAGCTCCCGCTCCTGCTCCTAAGGCAGCTCCCGCACCTGCTGCAGCTCCCGCAGGTGCAGCTACTGTAAACGCTCCCATGCCCGGTACAGTTCTTAAGATGAACGTTAAGGTTGGCGATACTGTTGCTCCCAACGGTCTCGTTTGTATTCTCGAGGCTATGAAGATGGAGAACGAGATCTTCTCCGAAAAGGGCGGTAAGGTTATCGCTATCAACGCTCCCGCAGGCACTGCAGTTCAGTCCGGCGACGTTATCGTAACCCTCGGCTGATTTTCCACCTTATTTTCTATCCTTTAGAAAGGTAAAAAAATTAATGCTTGAAAGTATTGTAAATTTCTTAGAGTCTACAGGCATTGCCCGTATTTTTACAAATGCGGAAACCGACTGGTGGAAAACTCTTATAATGCTGGGTATCTCCTGCGTTCTTGTGTATCTTGCCATCGTTAAGCAGTTCGAGCCCTTGCTCCTTTTGCCTATCGCTATCGGTATGATGCTCACAAACCTTCCCGGCGCAAATCTTTTCCATCTCGATTTCTTCATTGCTGAGGATATCAGCTTCAGTCAGGTTCTTCATGACGGAGGTCTTCTTGATATTCTTTACCTCGGCGTTAAGCTTGGTATTTATCCCTCGCTTATCTTTATCGGCATCGGCGCTATGACCGACTTCACACCCCTTATCTCCAACCCTAAGTCCCTCCTCATCGGTGCAGGCGCACAGCTTGGTGTATTCGTAGCATTCTTCCTTGCTCTTGCATCCGGCGCGTTTACTGCTGCGGAGGCTGCGGCTATCGGTATCATCGGCGGTGCTGACGGTCCTACTGCTATCCTTGTAACAAAGACTCTCGCACCTAAGCTTCTCGGTGCTATCGCTATTGCGGCATATTCCTATATGGCGCTCATCCCCCTTATTCAGCCCCCCTTCATGAAGCTTCTCACAAACGAGAAGGAAAGAAAGATCAGAATGACTGCTCTCCGTCCCGTTTCTCAGCTTGAGAAGATTCTCTTCCCCATCGTCGTAACTCTCGTTGTTGGTCTCATCGTTCCCGATGCAGTTCCCCTTATCGGCTGCCTTATGTTCGGTAACCTTCTCAACGTTTGCGGCGTTTGCGACAGACTTTCAAAGACAGCTCAGAACGAGCTAATGAATATCGTAACTATCTTCCTCGGTATCACCGTTGGTGCTACTGCAAGCGCAGATAACTTCCTCGATCTTCAGACAATCCTCATTATCGTTTGCGGTCTCGCAGCATTCTGCGTTTCCACATGCGGCGGTCTTATCACAGCTAAGATCATGAACGTTCTCACAGGCGGTAAGATCAATCCCCTTATCGGCTCTGCAGGCGTATCCGCAGTACCTATGGCGGCTCGTGTATCCCAGAAGGTCGGTCAGCAGTATGACCCCTCCAACTTGCTTCTTATGCACGCAATGGGCCCCAACGTAGCAGGCGTTATCGGTTCTGCAGTTGCTGCAGGTGTGTTCCTCTCCTGGGACTGGGCAGCAATGTTCTAATATTTCAGAAAGGATAATCAAATAATGGCTAAAGTAAAAATTACAGAAACCGTCATTCGTGATGCTCATCAGTCTCTTTTCGCAACACGTATGACAACAGATGAAATGCTTCCTATCCTCTCTGAGATGGATAAGGTAGGCTACCACTCCATCGAAGCATGGGGCGGTGCTACATTCGACTCCTGCCTCCGCTTCCTTAACGAGGATCCCTGGGAAAGACTCAGAAAGATCCGTAGCGAAGCAAAGAACACAAAGCTCCAGATGCTCTTCCGCGGACAGAACATCCTCGGCTACCGTCACTACTCCGACGACGTTGTTGAATACTTCGTTCAGAAGTCTATAGCAAACGGTATCGATATTCTCCGTATCTTCGATGCTCTTAACGATGCAAGAAACCTGAAGACTGCTATCGACGCTACAAAGCGTGAGGGCGGACACGTTCAGGCAGCTATCTGCTACACAACAAGCCCCTACCACACAAACGAGGCTTTCGCAGAGTATGCAAAGCAGCTTGAGGAAATGGGAGCTGACTCTATCTGTATCAAGGATATGTCCGGTCTTCTCCTTCCCTACACAGCATACGATCTCGTTAAGAAGCTTAAGGAGACTGTTTCCATTCCGATCCAGCTCCATACACACTACACATCCGGTCTTGCTTCCATGACTGTCCTCAAGGCAATCGAAGCAGGCGTTGATATCGTAGATACAGCTATCTCCGCACTTGCCATGGGTACATCCCAGCCTCCTACCGAGCCTCTCGTAGCTACCCTCAAGGGCACACAGTTCGATACAGGCCTCGATATGAAGCAGCTCGATAAGGTTTGCAAGCACTTCACACCTATCCGTGAGAAGTATCTTGCAGCAGGTACACTCGATCCCAAGGTGCTTAAGGTTGACGTTAACGCACTTATGTTCCAGGTACCCGGCGGTATGCTTTCCAACCTCGTATCCCAGCTTAAGCAGGCAGGCCAGTCCGAGAAGCTCGAGCAGGTTCTTGCAGAGGTTCCCCGTGTTCGTAAGGACGCAGGCTATCCCCCTCTTGTAACTCCTACCAGCCAGATCGTTGGTACTCAGGCAGTTCTCAACGTAATCAGCGGCGAGCGCTATAAGATGGTTTCCAAGGAGTTCAAGGGTATGGTTCGCGGCGACTACGGCGCATGCCCCGCTCCCGTATCTGATGAGTTCAGAAAGCTCATCATCGGTGATGAGGAGCCCATCACATGCCGTCCCGCAGATAAGCTTGCTCCCGAGCTTGATAAGCTCCGTGCAGAGTGCGCTCAGTACATGGAGCAGGAGGAGGACGTTCTCTCCTACGCGCTCTTCGAGCAGGTTGCAACAAAGTTCTTCGAATACCGCAAGGCAAAGAAGTACCAGCTTGATACTGAAAACGGCGACAAAGAGCTTGAGGTTCATCCCGTATAAGAGATATTCTCATTTATAAAGCTTCAATATAGTTTTATCAGAGATGCAGTGCTTGCCACTGCATCTCTTTTTTGTTGTTCACATTCAAGAAAATCGTATAAATCCTTCATTTTCGCTCACATTTCAGGAAAAAGTTGTAAAAACATGAAAGAAATTGAAAAAACACTAAAAAAATATATTGAAATACAGATAACATGGTGATATAATATGAAAGTAATAGCACTTGTTTTGTTGCTGTTACATTAACATGATATTTTTGTGACTTGCAGTCAAAAGGAGTTGTTTTATATGAGCCGTATGATCGGCACAGTATCCCGCGGAGTTCGTGCTCCCATCATCAGAAACGGTGACGATATCGTTCAGATCGTTGTTGATTCCGTTCTCGATGCTTCCAAGGACGCAGGATTTGAATTTAATGACCGTGACATCGTTGCTATGACTGAGGCTATCGTTGCCCGTGCACAGGGTAACTACGCATCTGTTGAAGATATCGCAACTGACGTTCGCACAAAGTTTGGTGGCGAAACTGTGGGCGTTATTCTCCCCATTCTCAGCCGTAACCGCTTTGCTATCTGCCTCAGAGGTATTGCTAAGGGCGCAAAGAAGATCGTTCTTCAGCTCTCCTACCCCTCCGATGAGGTTGGTAACCACCTCGTAAGCCTTGACAAGCTTGATGAAAAGGGTGTCAACCCCTATACAGACGTTCTCTCTCTCGAGAAGTACCGCGAGCTTTTCGGCTATGAAAAGCACCGCTTCACAGGTATCGACTACGTTGAATACTATGAAGGCCTTATCAAGGACTGCGGATGCGAGTGCGAGATCATCTTTGCTAACGACGCAAGAGCAATCCTTAACTATACAAAGAACGTTCTCTGCTGTGATATCCACTCCAGAGCTCGCTCCAAGAGACTTCTCAAGGCTGCAGGTGCTGATATCGTTCTCGGTCTTGATGAGATCATGAACGCTCCCGTAAACGGCAGCGGCTATAACGAGCATTACGGTCTCCTCGGCTCCAACAAGGCGACTGAGGATCAGGTTAAGCTCTTCCCCCGCGATTGTCAGCCCGTTGTAGATGCTATCCAGAAGAAGCTCTTCGAGGCAACAGGCAAGATGATCGAGGTTATGGTATACGGCGACGGCGCATTCAAGGATCCCGTAGGTAAGATATGGGAGCTTGCAGACCCCGTTGTTTCCCCTGCTTACACATCCGGTCTCGAGGGTACTCCCAACGAGCTCAAGCTCAAGTACCTTGCAGATAATGAATTTGCAGGCCTTTCCGGTGATGCGCTCAAGGAAGCTATCAAGGAAAAGATCACAGAGAAGGACGGAAACCTTGTTGGTAACATAAGTCGGAGGCCAAGCGGTCTT
>JAZRRC010000045.1:0-4196 GCA_045650355.1 Candidatus Avispirillum sp.
GAAGGAACGGATATTATATCATGCTTGCAAGGCAAGTATATCATTGAAAAATTCAGGAATCTGTGGTATACTATTTATTAGAGGTGATAAAATGTCGATTTTTCAATCAGCCTATGAGTATGACTTTAATACAATTCAGACGTATCTAAAAAATGGCGGTAACGTAAACATCTGCAATGAACAAGGATACAGCTTGCTAACCTGTTTTGTACAGGGTTATTTAGTTAACGGCGATCCCTTATCAGCAGAAGAAAAACAGCTCTGCGATGCTCATCCTGAGGAAGATTACGACTTTTGGGACTCTTATGTATTTAGAATACAACTCACTCCATTAGCGGATAGAAACAGTGGCATACTGAGTCAACTGGAATTCTTTTTTTCCTATGGTGCCGATCCTAATTTGTGTCAAATGATAGATGACATGACCGAAACTGCTTTAATGCTTGCGGTTTGCTACCGTGACTATTACTTAACAAAATATCTCTTGGAAAATGGTGCCGATCCCGGACTTTGGTTGTTCACTCCCGACGAGCTGGATTTGAGCAAAGGGAAAGAATATTGGTTGATGGATGAGATGGATATTGCAATTATGAACGGAGATAAAGGAGATGCTGCAGGAATTGACTTGTCAATTGCCCATTTGCTATGGCAGTACGGGTTAACGGAGTGGAGTGGTTACTGTATAGATGTCGATAAAGAAAAAGGAGTAATCGGAGGACATTCAATGAGAATGATGTATTAAAGCATACTTTTTCATCATTACACTATCACGAATGTACCTTCCGGCGAAACTAACACAACAAAAAAGGCACCTTTGTCTACTGACAAAGGTGTCTTTTCTTAATGATATCTGCACGGCAGATGATATGCGCTTTGCATAGAAAAAGTGATATTGCAAAGGCTTACCCGCTGTGCTATAATTACCTGCGAGGTGAGAATATGAATACCGAAAATAATAAGCTCAGAAAAACATTGACCCTTTTTCTGACGTTTCTTAAAATAGGCGCCTTTACCTTCGGCGGAGGCTATGCCATGATCCCTCTCATTCAAAGAGAGATAGTCGAAAAGCACAAGTGGGCAAGCGATGAGGATATTCTTGAGATCATTGCCATTGCCGAATCAACTCCCGGACCCATCGCAATCAATGCAGCCACCTTTGTTGGCTACCGTGTCTGCGGCTTTTTCGGCGCATTCTTTTCAACGCTGGGAATCGTGCTTCCCTCCTTTTGCATCATTCTTGCAATCTCCTTTGCGCTTCGCGAGTTTCGTGAGATCAAAGCCGTTCAGTATGCCTTTGAGGGCATTCGTGCAGGCGTTCTCGCTCTTATCTTCAAGGCCCTTTTCACAATGTACAAAAAGTGTAAAAAGGGAGCGGTTTCCTATATCCTTATGGCCCTCTCCTTCATTCTCGTTGCATTTTTCAAGATCAACGTGCTTTACGTTATCATCGGCTGCGGCACTGTAGGTCTTATTGCTTCCGTTCTTGCTAAAAGGAGGGTAGGCAAATGATATTTCTCCAGCTTTTTCTGACCTTTCTGAAAATAGGCGCCTTCACCTTCGGCGGCGGCTATGCAATGCTTCCCCTCGTCAGCGAGGAGGTAGTGCGAAAAGGATGGATATCCGAGGAATCCATCGTTGACTTTATCGCTGTCAGCGAAAGCACTCCCGGCCCCTTTGCCGTCAACATTGCGACCTACGTGGGAAGCGAGATGGGCGGAGTTTTCGGAGCCTTTTGCGCCACGCTGGGTGTTGTTTTGCCCTCTTTTATCATAATCCTCATTGTTGCAAAATGCTTTGAAAAATTCCGTGAGAGCAGCCTTGTCAAGGGATGCATGTCAGGTCTCAAGCCCTGTGTTATCGGTCTTATTTCCGCCGCTCTGATCTCCCTCGGGGCTACGGTCTTCTTTCCCGACGGCCTTGCGCTCTCCGTATTTTCTGACGTTTCCTTTTATATATCCCTTGCCATATTTGCTCTTTGCACCGTGCTTGCCTTCAAAAAGGCCCATCCCATACTGATAATCTGCTTATCCGCAGTCATCGGTATTATTGTGGGATATTTACCCATATAAAGAATATCTCCCCCATTGATTTTTATAACACAACTATGATAAAATAGTTATATAAAATCAATGGGGGTCTTGTTTTATGAAAAATCGGCTTCGCTCGCTTTTGCCGTACGGATATATAATCCTGCTTGCGGTGCTGCTCGCCTTTAACTATCAGCTTTTCGTTGTGAAAAACGGATTTGCTCCTGCGGGACTTAACGGTATTGCCACCATGGTCCAGTATAAAACGGGATTCAGCATCGGCTATATGTCTCTTCTCATAAACGTTCCTCTTTGCGCCTTTGCATTTTTCTTTGTAGACCGCAAGTTTGCAAAGCGCTCCCTTTGCTTTTGCCTCACCTATTCTGCGGTTTTCCTTCTCGTACAGAAAATAGGCTTTGAGGTGCTGCAATACAACGCCGAAGGCCATGACACGGTCTACCCCGTTATTCTCAGCGGCGTTATCAGCGGATTTGTTTACGGAATATGCTTCAGAAACAACGCTTCGACGGGCGGCACGGATATAGTTTCGAAATACATAAGCAAAAAGCGCCCCGACCTCAATTTCTTCTGGGTGACCTTTGCACTTAATGCCATTGTTGCCGCTGCATCCTTCTTCGTTTATGCAGAGCAAAGCGATGCAGGCGCCTTTGTTTTCAACTACAAGCCTGTTTGCCTCTGTATTCTTTACTGCTTTATCTCAAGCTTTGTTGGCGGCTCTATTCTCAAAGGCTCGAAAACTGCCTGCAAGTTTACCATAATAACCCGCTATCCCGACGAGATAACAAAGGATATAATAGAAAATCTCAAGCATTCCTCAACGAGAATATCTGCTGTTGGCAGCTATTCCAACGATGAAAGAACAGTTCTTATCTGTATTATCAACAAGCATCAGATAATTGATCTTGAGGCAATCCTTTCAAAGTATTCCGAAACCTTTTCCTTTACGGAAACCGTTAACGAGACATACGGAAATTTCAAGAAAATAAAGTGACCCGAAACCTCCCTCTTTCAGAGGGAGGTTATTTATTTCTTTCTTCTCTTGAAGTCCTCGTCGATTCGCTTTTTCCAGTTGCCGGGCATTGCAGAGGAGGCTCTCATTGCCATGATCGCTTCGCCTGTTACCTCATAGTTAAGCTTTGTGCCCTCGCTGTCACAATGATAGGTTACAGCACGGTCCGCACTGATTCCGTAGGCAGATGCTGTTGCAACGGCATCGATATTTGCACCGAGGAAAAGGAACTCCCATCCATACTCCTTCTTCTGTTTCTCAATAAGCTTTTTGATATACTCCTGGGAATAGCGGTGGCTTGCATTTTCCATGCCGTCTGTGATGATGACAAACACCGTATTTTCGGGAACGTCCTCACGTCTTGCATACTTATGGATATTTCCGATATGGCGCACAGCACCGCCTATAGCATCGAGAAGAGCTGTGCATCCGCCGACGTAGTAGTCATTCTCGGTCATGGGAGCGATCTCGGAAAGCTTTACTCTGTCGTGAACAACACGGCTTTCGTTATCGAAAAGCACGGTGGAAACAAAGCATTCGCCCTCCGCCTTTTTCTGCTTTTCTATCATGGAGTTAAAGCCGCCGATGGTGTCCTTTTCAAGTCCGTGCATAGAGCCGCTGCGATCAAGAATAAATACGAGCTCAGTAATATTATTTTTCATTTTGAAAACCTCTCTTTCATTTGGTGTCTTAATTTTACACCCTCAAAAGAGAGCTTTGGTCGCTTCCCGTGCGACATTTGAACAGCTGTAAAATTAAACTTCACTTTTTTCGCATACCGCTCCACAAAACTTAAAAAAGGACAGAGTGAAGAGAAATTAATTTCTCTTCACTCTGTCCTTTAAAGAAGTAACGTGCCTTCTTCGATAAACCAAATTATATATTCCTTTTTGAAGTTTTTTGAAGTGAGGAGGAAGAAAAAACGATTGAGTATCGTTTTTTCAACGACGTAACTAAAACAAGGAGAGTATCGAGGTGAGTGTACCGAGCCGTTTTTAAAATTGATATTACACTCAGGCCTTTGCTTTTGCAAAGGCTGAGCGGGCAAGATAACTCTCGACAATCGTTTCTCTTTATGCCCGCGGATCGACTATGTTTTAGGAAGATAGAGAACTTTTTTACAAAAAAGTTCTTTGCAT
>JAZRRC010000046.1:0-9492 GCA_045650355.1 Candidatus Avispirillum sp.
ACTCCGCTCAGGATGACGCATAAAACGTGAATCGCTCAATTTCAATCTCCCCGCACCGCTGAATTATCACATAAAAGAAGAAATCCGCCCGAGGGCGGATTTCAACCGTAATTTTTCATTCTTCATTCTTCATCAGAAGAACGTCTCGGGTGCTGCGGTGTAAAGCTCAGTCTCTGCCCCTGCGATATTCTCTGCAAGGCTCTTCAGAATATTCATAACGGGAGCTTCTGTGTAGTAGTGTCCTGCAATGAATACGTTAAAGCTGTCCTCGCCTGCATCAAGGCTTCTGTTGTAGCTTGATTCACCTGTAACAAGAGTATCTGCACCGGCTCTCTTTGCGTCTCCGATAAGGTCACCGCCGCCACCGCCTACTACTGCAACACGACCTACAGGTCTGCAAACGTATGCCATAACGGAGGGAACACCTGTTGCCTCCTTGATCTTTGCGGCAAAATCTGCGGCATCGCAAAGGTTGGTGGTGCCGATTCTGCCGAGGGTGGGATTATCGCTGTCGCCGAAGACCTCGATATCGGAAAGCCCGAGAAGGGAAGCGAGAGTATCGTTAACTCCGCCCTCGCCTGCGTCAAGGCGGGTGTGAAGGGAGATAACGGAAATGCCTGCCTTCATAGCACGGAGAACTCGTCTGCCCACAACGTCAAGCTCGTTGAGCGCCTTCAGTCCCTTGAAGATAAGGGGATGATGGGTGAGCACAAGGTCAAAGCCGCCCTCCTCGGCATAGCTGAGGGCGCCCTCAGTTGCATCAAGGGCAACAAGAACACGCTTTACGGGGGCATTTATATCGGGACAGCACATAAGTCCGTCATTATCCCAGCTTGAGGAAAGGGAGGTAGGATAAAGCTCTGAGAGCTTATTATAAAATTCAATTACAGTCATTGTCTTATCCTTTGATTTCGTTAAGCTCAGAAAGAAGAGAAAGGAGCTCGGTATTGTCAAGACCGCCCTTTTTTCTGCCTTCGATAGCTCGCTCTGTCTTTTTTATGAGGTTTTCGAGAGTTTCCATAAATACGGGAGTATGCTCTCCATTGATGTTTTCCTCCCCAAGCTCAAGGGCGGCGGGGGAGAGTGTGCGTTCTACTCCGTCATACTCGCAAACGATGCACTGATAAAGCTTGTCCTGTGCCTTTGCCATCATGCCGTCAACTGTTCTGAATCCCTCTTTTGCAAGATATTCTCTCAGCTTTTCGGGGTGGGACATAGGCTGAAGGATAAGTCGCACCCGGGGATTTTTAACGTAATCGGAGGCTGCGAGTATAGATGCAATAAGCTCGCCTCCCATTCCGCAGATGACGATATCGGAAACGGAAAGCTCCTCTAAGGGAAGTGTTGAAAGTCCGTCTGCAAGGCAGAAGGTGATACCATCTTCAATGCCGTATCGGGCGCAGTTGATTCGTGCGCGCTCAAGGGGACCCTCATTAATATCAGCAGCAATTGCCGCCTTTGCCTTGCCCGCCATCAGAAGATATATGGGGAGGTATGCGTGGTCAGTTCCTATATCGGCAACGACGGCACCCTCGCGGACAAAGCTTGCCGCCAGAGAGAGGCGGCTGTCAAGAATAGGTATGTTTTTTTCAGTCATGATCAATTAAAAATAAATCGGGCGGTCTGCACTAAAGAGACTGCCCGATTTTTTTCAGAAATTAGTTCTTGGATGCAAGAAATGCGTTGATCTTTGCAATGAGCTCGTCGCAGTCTGTGCCGTGTACCTCGCAAGCAGCCTCAATGCTCTCGCCTCTGGAGTGAGGGCAGCCGAGACAGTGCATGCCGATCTCGAAGAAGAACTGTGCTGTGTCGATGTCGAAATCGAGAACATCGCCGATAATAGTATCCTTGGTAACTTCCATTGTTATATTCTCCTTTTTAAAAAATAGTTTTTAAAATCAGTCGGGATAGCTGACCTTTTCAATGTCAGCGCCCATGCTGCGAAGCTTTCCTACAACGTCGTCATAGCCTCGCTCGATAAGGTGGATCTGAGAGATCTCAGTAGTGCCCTCAGCGCAAAGAGCTGCAATGATCATAGCAACGCCCGCTCTAAGGTCTACTGCAACAACGTCAGCTCCGTGCAGGGGCTTGCCGCCCTCGATAACAGCAGTTCTGCCGTCAACCTTAATGGATGCGCCCATCTTGATAAGCTCCTCAACGTAGCGGAAGCGCTTTTCGTATACACCCTCGGAAACGTAGCTGACGCCGTTTGCCATACAGAGAAGCACTGCCATCTGAGGCTGCATATCTGTGGGGAATCCGGGGTAGGGATGGGTCTTAACGTTTGATTTTCTGATTGCAGGTCTGCCTGTAACGACTACGGAATCATCGTATTCGTCAACGATAGCGCCTGTTTCCTCAAGCTTAGAGGAGATGCACTCAAGGTGCTTGGGGATAACGTTTGTGATGTGGATGCAGCCGCCTGTTGCTGCAGCGGCGATCATATATGTGCCTGCCTCGATCATATCGGGGATGATGGCATATGTGCATCCGTGGAGGGAGTTAACTCCCTTGATCTTGATAACGTCCGTACCTGCACCGCTGATACGTGCACCGCAGGTGTTGAGGAAGTTTGCAAGGTCAACTATATGAGGCTCACGAGCCGCATTTTCAATGATTGTTGTGCCCTCGGCAAGAGCTGCCGCAAGCATTACGTTGATGGTAGCACCAACTGTAACAAGGTCAAAGAAGATATTTGTTCCCACAGGGCCGTGATCGGAGTTGATCTCAACGTGATCGCAGTCAGCAGTAACAGTACCGCCAAGAAGCTCAAAGCCCTTGATATGCTGGTCAATAGGTCTGCCGCCGAAGTCACATCCGCCGGGATAGGCAACGTCTGCCTTGCCGAAGCGGCCGAACTCACTTCCGAGAAGGTAGTAGGAAGCGCGGATCTTCTGAACAAGCTCAGCCTTTGAGGTGCCGTATTTTACGTTTGTGCAGTCGATCTCAACAGTATTCTTGTCAATACGGTTTACTATAGCACCCATATCCTCAAGGATTCTGAGAGAAAGGGCTACGTCACGAACGTCGGGAACGTTTTCAATAACGCACTTATCTTCAACGAGCACGCAGGCATAGATGATGGGAAGAGCGGCATTTTTCATTCCGCTGATCTCAACACTGCCGTGAAGGCTTGCTCCTCCTCTAACTACTATTTTATCCATAAATGGTTGATTCCTTTCAAAAAAAGGTAATAATGATGAGAAAAATAGCTCATCTGCAGTATATAGACGCCGCTAAACGGCAAAAAGTCAAATAAAAGAACATGAATTATGGGCATAGCATCCCATAATCTCATATATTATAACAGATTTATCTTGAAATGGGAAGAGCTTTTTGCCTTTTTTTTCATAATAATAAAAACTTGTGCAATTCATACCACGAAGATATGCTTGTTTTGTTGAATATATGTAATATACTGCGAGTTGTATTATTATCAATTTATTCAAAAAAGTCTTTAGTTGTCAGTCAAGAAGTAGGAAACTGCAAGGTCAACCACCATTCCGTAGCTTTTAACTCCCTCAGTACCCTGACTTTCAAGATATGCATTATTGAGAGTATCCGTCACCTCGGATGCCTGGCTGTCACGGTATTTATCAAAGAATCGGGAATATGCGGAAAGCTCTCCTGCCGACTTTCTTGAAAGGCGGGAATAGGCATCCTGCCAGAGGGTGCGGTCAGCGGAGTAGAGTGCATTTGAAAGGTATTCAAACATATTGAGATATGCCGAGTAGCGGACGTAATCGTTTTCTGATTCGATGCAAACGAGAAATGCCGTAAAGTTTGCCTCATCCTCACGGGAGATGCCACGCTGATGAGCCATTTCGTGGGCGGTGGTGTAAACGTTTACAAAATCGGGATAATTGGTGTTGAGATTTGCCTCTCCGGTGAAAAAGGAGTAGATTCCCGAAATATGAGTATAGGTCATAAGAGGACTTATGATGAGAGGCTTGATATTAGAAGAAAAGGTTGTGAGAAAGCCGTATTTTTCTGAAACTTTTTCATAGCAGCCCGAAAGGTCGTCGGAAAGCTCATAAAGATCGAAGGGCATTGATGAGGAGCCGTCTATGTTGTATTCCACCTTTTCCGAAAGAGCATTTAATTTTTCAAGAACGATAAGGGTGGTTTCGTAAAGCTCCTCGGCAGAAACCTCTCTCTCGCAGAGACCGATCTTTTCAGAAAGGGGAGGTGTGCGGTATCCGGGGGCAAAGCCGACGGCAAAAAGAAAGTAAATGAGAGCGGCAATAGAAAGCACTGCGCTGATTGCCCGAATAATATAGACCTTTCCTTTTCGGGCAGTTTTTATGGCAAGATATGCAGTTACGAAAATCCAGATAGGTGAGCTGTAAAGGATAAATTCCATAAAGGAAAAGGGGATAAGGTCAAAGATCTTTGCCAGAATAAAGCGAAGGGCAGCACCGGGATAATCGTTTATGAAATCTGCAAAGGGCGGAAACAAAAGGCAGAAAAGCTGTACCAAAGCACCGAAAAGCCCCAGTAATAAAATTACCAAGGCTGCGGGGTGGATAGGGAATATTTTCTTTTCCTTTTTGTTTTCCATAATGAATCCTTATTTTTCGTTGACGTCTCTTTTCATTTCGTCATAGAGCTCTTTCAGGTGTCCCTCTGTTTCTTCCTTCAGGGCATTTTCGCAAAATACTGCTGCCTCCTCACCGATAAGAGAACGGATGTCGGGGGCAAGGGGAGAATATACGTGTGCTGTTTCTCCCGTTGTGGGATGAGGGAATGCGGTATATGCTGCGTGAAGGGCATGGCGGGAAATACGCTCCTCCTCCGTGCCGTAAAGATAGTCTCCCACAAGGGGGCATCCGATAGCTGAGAAATGAACTCTAAGCTGATGAGTTCTTCCCGTAACGGGGGAGGCAATAACTGCGCATTCTCCCGTTTTTTCATCGGTGTATATCTTTTTGTAAACTGTAACTGCTCGGCGTGCGCCCTCCTCGTCGGGGGAGGCAACTCTTCTTGTGATGATGCTTTCGGCGCATCGCTTCATATGAAGGTCGATTATGCCGTATTCATCTGCGGGGGCCTTTGAGAGGATGGCTATATACATCTTGCCTATCTTTCCGTCTATCATGGCGCGGCCAAGCTTGTGGGCAGCAAGATGATTGTTTGCCGTAATCATAAGACCGCTTGTGTCGCCGTCAAGTCGGTTGACGGGGCGGAAAACGTAGGGGTGACCGTAGCGAAAGGCAAGGGCATTTGCAACGGTATCGTCCCTGTGGCTGAAGGAGGGATGGGCAGGCATGGCGCACGGCTTATCTGCAACCGTAACGTCCGAGTCCTCATATGCGATCCCGAGGGGAATATCAACGGGTATGATATAAGGGGAGGTATCCTCCTCACGGTCCTCATCCGCAAGGGAGAGGACGTCTCCCTCTTTAAGAATGTAACGGACCGTGACGTGAGAGCCGTTTACGGTGATTCCGTCCTCACGTGCCTTCAGCTTTTTTATAAGACCTCCCGAAAATCCGAGATTCTTTCGGAGAAAGTCCTTTATCTGAATGTCACTTTGTTCTTTAGTTATGACGATAGTCATTTCTTGTCTCTTTTCTTGTTTTCAGTAAATGCAAGCACTGTGCAAAAAAGGATAAATGCTCCTGAAAGGATAACGGTAAGGTTTCCTGTGAGAGAATAGAGAGACCTCTCCTGAATAAAGGCAACGTCCCCTATTGCATAGCCCTCCTCGCTGTCACCCACAGAGTCGATTATCTCGCCCTTCGGGGAGATAATGCTTGAAATGCCTGTGTTTGCGCTTCGCAAAATATAGCGGTTGTTTTCGATAGCTCTCAGCTGTGCCTGAGCATTGTGCTGTCTGAGCGCGGAGCTTCCCGAAAACCAGGAATCGTTTGTTGAAATGCAAAGAAGCTCAGCCCCGTCGGAAACGCTTTCAAGGGCGAGAGTTTCATATATGGAGTCAAAGCAGATAAGGCAGCCAACCTTGCCGCCCTCGGTTTCCATAATTGCCGTGCTCTCACCGGGTGAGAGGGGAGACTCTATTGCAGACATTTCTGCAAGAGGAGGGAATACTGCGGCAATGAAATCCTCAAGGGGAGTATATTCTCCAAAGGGCACGAGATGGCGCTTTTTGTAGACCGTATCTGAAACCTTGCCGTCATCGGAGAGCAGGCGGGCAGTATTGTAAAGCTCAGCCCCCTCAGACTCAAAGGCGGTAACGATTATCTCGCAATCCGTTCTCTCTGCAAGGTCCTCGTAAAAAACGTTCATACGGTAGTTGTAGGTATAGTCATAGGGAATGGCAGTTTCGGGCCATAAAATAAGGGCAGCGCCCTCCTTTTCGGCTTCCAGAGTCAGCCTGTCGTAGACGTCCATGGTGTAGCCTTCCTTGTCAGCCCATTTGTCCTCAAAGCGGATGTTTCCCTGAATTGCCGCCACGGTGGTCTTTTCTTTATAATTTTCGGGAATCGCCATTCGGACAGCGCCGAAAATAAGGTTTGAAAGAAAGACAAAAAGGGCAAGGGAAGCAAATATAATCGCCTTTTTGCGCTCCTTAGTAACGGCAGACTTTACTGTAAGTGCAAGGAGTGATGCTACGAAAACCATTATAAAGGTTATAAAATAGCTGCCGAAAAGGGAAGCAGACTGAACGATGGGGAGAAATCCTGTCTGTCCCACGGCAAATCTGCCCCAGGGCACACCTGCCCAGGTAAGGGTGTTTGAAAACTCAGCGATGACAAAAAGGGATGCGCTTAAAAGGGCGGAAAGATAAGGGTGGCTTTCACAAAATCCTCTTTTTCTTACAAAGCAGAGGATAACAAAAATAAGAGAAGAGCCGAGACTCTGCAAAAGAGGGATGCCGCAGGTTGCGAGAATGACCGTGATAAGAGCAGACGTTTTGTCAAAACCCAGGAAATCGAGAGGATAAAGCTCTGAAAACCAATAAAAAACAACTGCTCCGAAAAACCAGAAAAAGCTCATACCCCGCAGATATGCGCGAATGTATGAGTCTTTTTCTCTTTTTTGGCAAATCTCGCAAAATAAAACTGCAGCGGGAGCGATCCACCCGATTATCCACAGAGAAGGGATAAGAAGGGGAAGAGCGCAAAGTGCGCCTGATGCGGCGTATATAAAAAAGCCGAGAATGGCGCCCCATGCTTTATTTTTTGATTTTTCCATAATGACCTCAGAAAAGGGAAAGGAAGGGAATATTCTTTCTGTCAGCCTCAAATACCTTTCCGTTAAGATAGGAAAGGGGACCCTCTGTGCAGGAGATCTCGAGACGGTAGGAGTAGAGCGCCTGATACTTGTAGCCAAGTGCACGGTCGGCACGGTTCTGACCGTATTTGCCCTCTCCGAGAAGGGGATGACCGATAGAGGCAAGATGAGCTCTGATCTGATGAGTTCTGCCTGTTTCAAGGTGAACCTCAAGGAGGGAGAGGTCCTTTTCCTTTGAGTATTTTTCAGTTTTGTAGGAGGTGATTATCTCCTTTGCACCCTGTCTCGGTGCATCGTAAACTGTAACCATCTTGGTTTTTGCGTTCTTGAAAAGGAAGCCGCGGAGAGTAGCCTTTGCAGGGGCAGGCTTTCCGTGGACTGCGCAAAGATAGCGCTTGTCAACACAGCCGTCACGGATAAGTCGGTTTATCTCTCTCAGAGCCTCTGCATTTTTTGCGGCAATAACAAGACCGCCCGTATTTCTGTCAAGACGGTTGGCAAGGGCAGGGGCAAAGGATGCCTCGTCTGAGGGGTCATACTCGCCCTTCTTGTAAAGATAAGCACGGATAAGGAAAATAAGAGTATCTCGCTCGGCAATAGCCGCAGCACCGTTTTCTCCCTTGTCTCCCGTATGAGAGAGCATACCTGCACGCTTGTCGCAGATAATGAGATTTTCATCTTCATATACTACAACGGGGGATGCCTTTATTTTGTCGTATTCTGAGGTGTCAGCCTCAGTTTTTGAAAACTCGTCGGGGATGTAAAGCTCGATAACGTCACCGGGCTCGAGCATCTGATTTTCCTTGGCACGCTTGCCGTTTACCTTAACTCTCTTTTTTCTTATGTACTTGTACATAAGGGACATGGGAATACCCTTGAGAGTTTTCGTCAGAAACTTGTCCAGTCGCTGACCTGAATCGTTTTTGTTAAGTACGAATTTAAGCATATTATTAAAAGCGGGGACAGTCGGGTGACTGTCCCCTTGTCAGTTTATTTTGTACCGAAAATTCTGTCGCCTGCGTCGCCGAGACCGGGAACGATGTACTTGTGATCGTTAAGCTTTTCATCCATAGCAGCGATGTAGATATCAACGTCGGGATGGTCAGCCATAACCTTCTCAGCACCCTCGGGAGCGCCAACGAGACACATAAGACGAATCTGCTTGCAACCCTTTGCCTTGAGCATGGAGATAGCGTCGGAAGCGCTGCCGCCTGTTGCGAGCATGGGGTCAACAACGATAACGAAGCGGTCCTCGATGTCAGCGGGGAGCTTGGAGTAATACTCAACGGGGAGGTGAGTATCGGGGTCACGGTAAAGACCGATGTGTCCAACCTTTGCAACGGGAACGAGAGCGAGAAGACCGTCAACCATACCGAGACCTGCTCTGAGAATGGGAACGATGGCAAGCTTTCTGCCGGAAACCTGCTTTGCTACCATCTTTGTAACGGGAGTTTCGATCTCAATATCCTCGAGAGGGAGATCGCGGGTGATCTCATAGCCCATAAGCATGGAGATCTCGTCGAGAAGCTGACGGAAGTCCTTGCTGCCTGTATTTTTGTCACGCATAATGGAAAGCTTATGTGTGATAAGGGGATGATCTATAACATGAAGATTGCTCATAATAAGTTCCTTTCGGGATTTTTTTATATTATAACTCAAAATTCTCTTATTTTCAAGAGCAATATAAGAATGGGAAAGAAAATATGAAAGAGCCGCCCCGCTCCTTTAGCAAGCCGAAACGATATTGTTATTTCGTAGGGGCTGATGTTGGTAGGAATGTTCCGTTCCTACGATCAGCCCGCCTGTCTGCACAAGAGATATCTAAAAAGTATAGTTAAGCTATTATTTAACAGTGCACGAAATAATCAAGTTTGGTTCTCTTGCTGATGTGACAACCCTTCCACCGCAAGCGGTCCCCCTCCCCTTCACAGCTCTATGCGCTGAGAAGGGGAGACTTGTCTAAATCTGAACGTTAACCGAAAGGAAATTTGATGCACAAACATACGATTTCGCTAAACATAATCGTAGGGGAGCTGCTTGCTGCTCCCGCTTTTCTGAACAATAGCATCAATTTAAGAACACCTATGTTTGATGTCCGACTCTTGTGCAGATACGGCGGGAGCGGCAAGCCGCCCCCCTACGGCGATCGATCGTTATTCCTCCAGCTGTCTGCCGAAGAATCCTCCGGCGGCCTCAATATGCTTTGCGCCAAGACCGGGCTGAAGGGTGGGGAAATCCCCTGTTCTGACGGAGGCAACACAACCTGTAATGTCCCCGCGTGAGATGATGGGCATA
>JAZRRC010000047.1:0-23592 GCA_045650355.1 Candidatus Avispirillum sp.
ATCACGTCTTTCGTGAACCTCGCGCCGCTTTGGGAAGCTACTCTCCGCTACGCTCCGTTTCGCTTCCCAAAGCGTTTCTTTTAGACATGAAATGTGTATACAATCCTCTTGCACAACTGTATACAATCTTGCTCTTGACAGGGGACGCCGGTCCCTACGATTTTGTTTTGCCGCAATAGTTTGTCTATCCATCAATTTTTCGTCTCTATCGTGTGCAGATGGGGGGGAGGAGCAAGCCCCTCCCCTACGACAACGAGAGTGCAGACTCCACTATAAACCCGAATTTGTATTAATCTCGCTTTAATGTCCTTTGCGTTTTACTAAAAAAACAAGACCCAATCCTATCGGTTCGGGTCTTGTTTATTCCTTTATCAGGCTTCGTAGTGTGCTTCGCGGCTTCTGAAAAGAAGGGAAACGCACCAAAGTCCTGCGAGGGCAACCAAGGTGTAGATGATTCGGGGAATGATGGCCTCCTGGCCGCCGCCGATCCATGCTACGAGGTCGAACTTGAAAAGTCCGATGCTGCCCCAGTTGAGTGCGCCGACGATAACGAGTATGAGGGCGAGTCTGTCAAGTATCATAGCTATATCCTTTCGGAGATATTGAGCAATCATTGCCCGATATTATCTTTTCCCGAAAGGGGATGAATTATAAATTTTTTATGAAATTATTTCGTTTGCTATATCGAGAAGGGATGACGAGACGGGTGCGCCAAGCACTGAAAGTCTTTTATCGGACATAAAGCCGCCCGAGTAGAGAATACAGTCGCATCCAATGGAACGGGCGCAGAGAAAATCGTGGTCTGTATCGCCTACAAGCACGGCAGGGAAAAGCTCCTCTCTTTCGGACAGCTTTTTTGCAAGGTCTGCCTTGCCCTTGGCATAAACGTCCTCTGTGCCGTGTATCTCATCAAAATAATGGGTGATGCCAAGCTTTTCAAGATGATCTGTGAGGCGGGATTTTTCGCTGGCGGAAAGAACTATCTGTCTTATTCCCGCGGCCTTTATCATTTCAAGAGCTTCTATCGTATGCTCTGACAGCGGTGCTGTGAACATATTTTTGCTGTAAAGCTCCACCCATTCGTCTGCGGGGATCTTATAGGGTTCTTTTTCAAAATCAAGGCCGAGGCGGGCGTAATAATCCTCAACGGGAAAGCCGAAAAGATTCTGAAATTCATTGAGGGAGGGGATTTTTGGAAGATCTCTTCTTTCAAGAACGGTATTCATAGCCTCAATGCTTATCTGCATATCGGAAAGAAGGGTTCCGTTAAAGTCCCATATGACAGTCTTATATCTCATTTTGATCCACCTTTAAAATTTTTATAATTTTACAACATTTTTATGCCCCGGTCAAGCCAAAGTTGCATATAATGCAAGTGAAAAACAAAAGTGAGGTATATTATGGAATTCTTAATGATGGCTTTAGCGGTTATGTCCTTTGCAATTCTCAATGCGGATATACAGTCTCATTTTCCTCCACCCTTATCAAAGGACAGGGAAAGGGAGCTCTTTTTGAAATACCGTGAAGGGGATGACAAGGCACGGGAGCTTCTTATAGAGCACAATCTTCGGCTTGTTGCCCACATTGTCCGTAAATATTATTCTCAAGGCGAAAATTCCGAGGACCTTATTTCCGTTGGTACTATCGGTCTTATAAAGGCGGTTGATTCCTTCGATTCAAAAAACGGTGCGAGATTTGCAACTTACGGTGCGAAATGCATTCAAAACGAGGTGCTCATGTATTTCAGATCGAAAAAGAAAACTCAGAACGAGGTTTCCATAAATGAAACTATAGATACTGACAGAGACGGAAATCCTTTGACCTATATGGACATAATCCGATGTGAGGATACTATTGCAGATGATCTTTACAGAAAGCTGAGGATAAGAGATACGCTGAGATGCATTAAAAACAACCTTGATGACAGAGAAAGAGAGATAATAATGCTGAGATACGGAATAGGGGGCTCGGCACCGTTGACACAGAGGGAGACGTCTGTGAAAATGGGGATTTCACGCTCATACGTTTCCCGAATTGAAAAGGTAGCCCTTTCAAAGATTGCATCACGGCTGAAATAGCATATTTTTTATTGCTGTTATATAATATATATTTTGTAATAATTGTTTGGGGCTATTGAAAAATAAAATGCTATGTGATAAAATTAAATATAATATTTAAATTGGGGTGGTATGCGTGAAAAAGAGAATATTTGCTTTATTGCTTTGCATGCTCATGCTTCTGACCTCCTGCGTCGGCAAGGGAGAAAAGGAAGAGGAGAGCACCACAGATATACTTGATAATATTGAGACAGAGATCATCTGGCAGACTACTGCTCCTCCCGAGCCTGTAACCACATCCGCTTCCTTTGTTGGCTGCGGTGACAATATCATATATTACGGTACATGGAGAGATGCAAAATCTCAGTCAGACGGAACAAGAGAATATAACTTCAAGCCTATTTACAGAAATGTTCAGGATATTATCTCAGGTGCGGATATTGCCTTTATAAATCAGGAAACAATCTGCGCACAGAGCTTTGAGCCTTCAACCTATCCCGGCTTCAACAGCCCTGTTGATCTTACCTACGATATTGCAGATATCGGCTTTGACGTGGTTTCCCTTGCAAACAACCATATGCTTGACAAGGGCGCTCTCGGACTGAGAGAGGCTTTTGATAACTGGAACGAAAGAGGTCTTCACGTTATCGGAGCTTACGAGGAAAAGGACGAGGGCAGATATATTACCTATTACGAGAAAAACGGAATCAAGATAGCATTTGTTGCCTATACGGAGTTCGTAAACCTTTACGAGGACCCTGCAGAGGAAGGACTTTACGGCCCCTTCCTCAAGTATTCCGACGTAGCAGGTGACGTTAAGGAGGCATACGAAAACTCCGATTTCGTTATCGTCAGCATTCATTGGGGCGAGGAGGGAAGTTTTACTCCTTCAAGCCTTCAGAAGGAATATGCCGCTATTATGGCAGAGAACGGTGCAGACGTAATTCTCGGTCATCACCCCCACGTGCTTCAGCCCATCGAGTGGCTTGAGGGCAAGGACGGAAATAAGACTCTCTGTGCATACTCCCTCGGCAACTTCGTTCACGAGCAGGCATGGGATTATAACGTCCCCGGCGGTATGCTTTCCTTTAATATCGAAAAGACAGACGATGAGAGAGCAAAGATAGTTTCCCCCTCCTTTATTCCCACCGTTTGCCACTATCCCCGCAGCTTTTATGACAACGTGGTATATCTCCTTGAGGACTATACCGAGTCTCTTGCAAGTCAGCACGCTGTAAAAACATACTATAATCATACTATCTCTCTTGAGAGACTTAAAAAGTACGTAACCGATACCATTGACAAAGAGTTTCTTCCCGATTATCTGAAGTAAAAGCAGAAAGGAATTGAAAAAATGAGTATGTGTAACTCACCCGTTTCTATTATACTTCCTTCGTACAAGCCCGATGAAAAGCTTCTTTCCACAGTGCTTGGTCTTAAAGAGGCAGGCTTTGACGATATCATTGTAGTTGATGATGGCGGCGGAAAGGATTTTAATAAATATTTCGATGAGGTAAGAGCCGTTGAAGGATGCACAGTGCTTGTCCATCCCGAAAACCGCGGTAAGGGCGCTGCCCTTAAAACAGCTTTCAGATGGTATCTTGATAACAGAAGCGGCAGAGGCGTTATCACCGTTGACGGTGACGGTCAGCACCGCCCCGAGGATATCGTTATCTGCGGCGAAAAGCTTCTTTCCAAGGATAAGGTGATTCTCGGATGCCGTGATTTCACTCAGCCCGACGTTCCTCCCAGAAGCGCCTTCGGTAATAAGGTTTCCTGCGGAGTTTTCAAGGTGTTTGTGGGCATGAAGATAAGCGATACACAGACAGGTCTTCGTGCTATTCCTACTAAGTATCTCGACATGATGTGCTCCGTCAAGGGCGACAGATACGAGTATGAAACAAACATGCTTCTCTTTATGAAGCGTAACAAGATTCCTTTCTCCGAAACTAAGATCACAACTGTTTATATAAACGAAAACGAGACCTCTCATTTCAGACCTGTGAGAGATTCTTTGAGAATCTATTCTCTTATTTTCAAGTATCTTCTGACTACTCCCTTTATGCTGTTTTTAGGCAGCTCCATGATATGCTATCTCTTTGATTGGCTCATGTTCACAGGGCTTAACTTCTACGTCAGCAAGATCGCACAGGGTCTTATAGTAACCGTTGCTGCATACGGTGGTGCACGTCTTGTTTCCTCCATGCTGAATTTCTATCTTAACAGACTGATATTCAAAAAGCAGGGCGGAAGCGTGCTTACCACAATGGTGAAGTATTATCTTCTCGTTGCATTCAACCTCCTTGTGGGAAGCGTTGCCCTTAACCTTATTTCCACAGGACTTTTGAGCATTGGCGCTGTTGCCGATTTTTGCAAGGGTATAAATGCAGATGCTCCCCAGACGGTGCTTGAATCTATGATTAAGCCCTTTATAGATGCACTTCTTTACATTTGCAGCTATACAGTTCAGAAACATATCGTATTTAAGAAGGACGGCACAGACGATGCAAAATGATTTCAAGGAAAACTATATAGAGCAGCAGAAGCGACTTGCGGCAGAAAGAAAGGCAAGACTTGCAAAAATTGGTATGGGAAGCGAGTCTGTAGCTGATAAGTCTGCGCAAAGAACTGCTCCTGCGGCTCAGAGAAGAACTGCTCCTGCTCCCGCAGCAGCGCAGCGTCGCAGCCCAAATACCGGTGCTGCGCAGGGAACAGGCGTGTCCGCATCGGCACAGAGACCTGCTCCTTCTTCAAATGCAGCGGGAGGTGTGAGGACTCCTGTTGTGGCTCCTCAGTCACAGAACGGACAAAGAAGACCTGTACAGGCAGGACAGGCGGTGCAATTGCCCCGTGAAAAAACAGCACCTCAGGCTACCGTGGCACAAGACAAGCCCCGCGAAGTCCAGAGTGCCCGACCCGCTCAGCCTCAGTCAGGTGCCAAAAGCACTGCGCCTCAGCAGAGAAAGCCTGCAGCAGCAAATGCTTCAAGACCTGCAAGATCTGTTTCTTACGGTGGCGGTACATACAGTCAGAGAAGAAAGCCCGCTGATGATGAAAACGACCTCTTTAAGGGTGAGCTTTCCGATAACGACAGCCGTGCAATGATGTTTGCTCTTACAGGAAGAGCAGAGCAGCCTGATGACGGCGGAGACGTTGATATTATCAATATGGGTCGAATCAGAGCGCCCAAGAAGAAAAAGGAAGACGAAAAGAAAAAGTCAAATGCGGGCCGCTACGTTGGCAGATCATTTGCAGCCCTCGGACTTGCACTTGCAATCGTTATAGTTTTCGTTTTCTCAAGCGTTGCTCTTATTGCCCACGGACCAAGTGAAACGGTTCGAGACCTTCTCGTTCAGTCTGCAGAGCAGGCAAGTGCAACCAAGTGGGTGCCTTATCTGTTCCTTCCCGGTGATACTGTTGAGGCTATTATCAATAAGAGTGAAGAGACTGTCAAGGATATAGTTTCCATTGATGACTACGTTGGTGACAGCGAAAACGAAATTACTGAGGACGAATGGGTAAATGCCAAGGATGGTATGATATTCAAAACAGTATCTGGCCCCACCTTCAAGGCATACGTTCTTCTCGTTAAGGACCCCTCAAGAGTTTTTGTCGGTACTTCTGCCGAGAGTCTTGCAGGTAAGCCCTACGGAGACGATATTTTCCATATTACAAAATTCTATAATGCAGTTGCTGCGATCAACGGCGGTGAATTCCCCGATAACGGTGGCAGCGGTACGGGTCATACTCCCATAGGTCTTACATATTCCAAGGGTGAGTGCGTTCATAAGGACGGTCATACTGACAGAACTTTCCTCGGAATCACTAACGACAACAAGCTCGTTGTAAATGAGGGTATGACTGTTGAGAGAGCAACAGAGCTCGGTATAAGAGACGGTGTTTCCTTCCAGAAGGGTAATACTCTTATCCAGAACGAGGGAGAGGAGCTTATTTTCCACTATCAGGACGGTAACACAGGCACAGCGCAGCGCACAGGTATCGGTCAGCGTGCTGACGGTACAATGATACTTGTTGTAACAGACGGAAGAAGCGCAAGCAGCCTTGGAGCCACTCATAACGATATGATCAACCTCATGGTTTCCTTCGGTGCAGTTACTGCAGGTCTTCTTGACGGCGGCTCATCATCTCTTATGTATTACAAGGACTATTACAATAAGTATGACTACGACTACGAGAAGCTTGATGAATATCAGAAGCTCGGTCTTGTCAACAACTATAAGGCTTTTACAGAGCCGAGAAAGATTCCCACCTTCTTTATCGTAAGTGAGGAATAAATCGGGGTAGTTAAAAATGGTTAAAACTAAAAAAATGCCTGTCTTCTGGAAGATATACATTGGCATTGCCGTAGCATTTTGTCTTGCGATCGGCGGATGGCTTGTATGGCTTTACGGATGGCTTGGCGATTTTGAGGCTTCTCAGCCCAAATACGTTGCTGAGGAGACCTATGAAAGATATTTTGCATCATTTGATGCTAAGGAATACGTAAAACTTTGCGGAGTTGATGAAGGCTCTGTTGAAAGTGAAGAAAACGTTATAGCTTATCTCAAAACAGTAACTGACGGTAAAAAGACAAGCTATAAGAAGGTAGCATCAGGACTTGAGGATTCAACAAAGTACATCGTTTTTGCCGTAGACGGTGAAAGCGAGGTGAAGTTTGCTTCCTTCACTCTTACAGAAAAGAATGGAGGCGCCTTCAAAAAATATGAGGCAGGAGAGTTTGAAATTTATACAGACTCCAAGAACACCGTAAAGATTGAAGCCCCCAAGGGATATCAGGTTCTTGTTAACGGCAAGGAAATAGGAGAAAAATATATCGTTGAAAACGATATTCCCACAGACTCCTGTAACCATATGCCTGAAGGTGTTGACGGTATATATTACACAAAGTATTCTCTCAAAACTCTGACAGCCGATCCCGAGATCAAGGTTGTTACAGCTTCAGGTGCTGAGGCTGTTATTGAGAAAAAGGATAACAGCTATAAGGCAGAGATCGTTTACGATCAGTCTCTTTGCGATGAGTATTCTGAATGGATACTTGAGGGTGCGGAGCTTTATGCGAGATATACTCAGTATGATGAAAACGTAAACGTTGTTACCTTCAAGAAGGTTGCTCCTTATTTTGATCCCGAAAGTGCGCTTTACGAGAGCATCAAAACAATGGATAATATGTTCGTTCAGTACTACGACAGCTACGAGTTTACAGATAAGACTGCAACTGAGTTTATAAAGTACGATGACAACACCTTCTCCTGCCGTGTTCAGCTTACTCAGGTAATGTACAGTAAGAACGACGTTTATGACGACTATATCGACCAGACACTTTATCTGCGTAAGGTAGATGACAAGTTCCTCATCTACGATATGCAGGTTAACGTAGATTAAATGGAGGAAGAAAATGACACCTTATTTCCCCGATGCCATACAGAATTGGGATGTTGCTGTTCTTAACTGGATTCAGAACAATATAGCAAATCCCTTCCTTGACGGACTTTTCACGTTTATCACCCATCTCGGCGATGCAGGAATCCTTTGGATCATTTCTGCAATTGTTATGCTCTTTTTCAAGAAGACAAGAAAATGCGGAATTATGATGGGCTGCGCACTTCTTCTCGGTCTTATTCTCGGAAACGGTCTTGCAAAGAACCTTTTCGGCAGAGTTCGTCCCTTCAATCTTGAAGGCGCCTACGGCTCTATGAAGACAGTTGAGGACCTTCTTATTTCAAAGCCCGGCGACAAGTCCTTTCCTTCAGGACATACTCTCGGCTCCTTTGAGGCAGCCTTCACCTTCTTTGTATGGAACAAGAAGATCGGTATCCCCATGATCGTTCTAGCAGCGATTATCGCTTTCTCAAGAGTATATCTCTACGTTCATTTCCCCACAGATATTTTTGCGGGAATCCTTCTTGCTGCATTTAACGTTTTCCTTGCTTATATGATCGTTAACACAGTATATAAGTATATTGAAAACAAGAAGAAGCTTAAGCTTAATGAGTGAGGCTTATATGCAGGTTGAAATAAAAACGGTATATACAAAAGAGAATCTTTTGAAGGTTGCAGGCTTTATGGCGGCAAAAAGAAGTTTTTTGTGGATACTCATGGCAGTAGCTACATTGTTAGTTTTCTTTTGCTTTGCCATCGTTGCTGTGTTCGGAGAGCTTGACCGCACCATATGGACCTGTTTGATCATGGTCGCAGTTATTGACCTTCTGTACCTGTTCTTCTATCTTGTCTATCCCCGTCTTACAGTAAATAAGGCAAAGAACAGGGATCTTGCTGTTACCTACGTTTTCTGTGAAGAGGAGATTAGAATTAAAGCAAAGAATGAATATATTGACGAAAGCTCCATCGTTAAATATTCCGTTATGTCAAAGGTACATAAAAAGGGAAGTGACCTTTATATTTTTGACACAATGAGAAGAATATTCTACGTTGATCTCTCAGGCGCTGAAAGCAAGGACCTTGTTATTCTCAGGGAGCTTCTGGAAAAGCATTTCGGGAATAAAAAGATTATTTGGGAATAATAAAAAACGGCTATCGTCAGATAGCCGTTTTTTTGTTGTGGATTTTAATAAAGTGGGCTTTAGTTGTTGTTGCTGTCGTAGACAATTTCGTAGCCTTCAGCGAGAAGAGCCTCCTTGCTGAGCTGGAAGGAAATAAGATCCTGGTCAATTTCAGCTTCAAGCACACCGGCATTTATGAGAGCATTGATATTGTCAGCATTATCAAGCTCCTTGCTGGTAATCGTAAGCGTGAACAGGTAAGTGCTCGGATCATAGGAATAAACTAACTCGCAGAAGCTGAGCTCCAATGCATCTGCAAATTCAATTTCAAGTTCCTCTACGAGATATTCAACGTCCTCATCTGTTGTGCCTTCATCAAGATACATTGCTGCGCTATCAACAAGCTCGTAAACAATATCATCCTCGTAGTAGAAGGTCTGTGTTGAGGTCAGGCCATCTTCATCAGTCATTTCAAAGGTTGTTGCGCCAAAGGAGCTGTCGTATTCAACGTCGTTATTGTAATCGTCGCTGTAATCGCTGTTGTAATCGTCGTATTCGTCATCCGAGGAAACGACTCCGATAATAATACCTGCAATTATAACCACTGCTAAGATGATCAGGGCAATAACGATGGCCTTTCCGTTCTTCTTCTTTTTTGCTCCGTCTGTAGGAACGTAAGGGAAGGGCGGAGTGGGAGGTGTAGGAATAGAGTAGGGGGGATTGATCGGTGCTCCTGCATTTGCGCTGCTGTTTGCGGGGGGAGTGATGACAGGCTCGTTATTTGCGTTTTCGGTAGCTTTAAAGGGCTCGGCAGTTGTTTTTACAGTTCCTTCACCACGGCAAGTATTTATATTACTTGCTGTAAAAAGCTTTTCGTAAAAGCTGTCCTCGTTGGGATACGTATACTTAAAAATAGACTGAAGACGGTTTACTCTCATTGCCATTCCCGCAGGAAGCTTGACTTCCTCCAGGTATACGACAAGTCTGTCCTTTTCAAGGTCACGGGCATAGTTAAGCTCGTCCTTGCAGTTGCTTGATGCAAGATAGTTGGATGAAATAAAAGCAACAAAATAACCGCAGGTATCTATATGGGTGGCAATGTTCTCGTCCCATTCAGAGCCGGGGTCTATACCCTGATCGTACCACACGCGGTATCCGTTCTCCATAAGCTTGAAAATTATGGGGAACACCTTTGCTGTATCTTTATGAGAATAGCTTATAAAAATAAATTTTTCGTTTCCTTGATAAGGTTTAGGAATGTTCATATTCATACCATACCTTTCTTAACTGTTACTGACAAATATATGTAGTAGTATTGTATCAAATATACTACTAAAAAGCAACATTATTTTTGTTTTTGATTTAACAAAAAAAGACTGCTGCAGAGGCTGCAGCAGTCTTTTTGTTTAGTCGTTGTTTTCGGAAATAACCTTGTAGCCGTCTGCGAGGAGGGATTCCTTGCTGAGCTCGAAGGAAATAAGCTCGTTGTTGCTTTCAGCATCAAGAATACCTGCGCTTATAAGAGCATTGATATTGGCTGCCTGATCAAGCTCTGAGCTTGTGATTGTGAGAGTAAAGCTCTTATCATCGTTTGTGTACTGGATGTTGCAGAAGCTGAGACCCTTTGCGCCTGCAAACTCGAGCTCGATCTGAGCCTTGATAGTATCGATATCAGCCTGAGTTGTGCCCTCTGCGAGAGGAATTGTTGCGCGGTCTACGATCTTATATACTACGTCGTTCTTGTAGTAGTAGGTCATTGTGGAAACCAAGCCGCTTTCATCTGTCTTTTCAAGAACGGTAGAGCCTGTGGGACCCTGGGGGATGAAGCTTGCGATGATGCAGATAGCTGCGATAACTACTGCGATGATACCGATAATCTTACCTGCGCCGCCCTTTTTCTTGGTCTGGGGCTGGTTGGCAGCTCCTGTGGATACGGAAGGGATAGTTGATGCGTTGAGAACAGCGCCGCAGTGCATACAGCAGTTGCCTGCTACTGTTTCCTTTTGACAATTGGGACAAATCATTTTAATACCTCCTGAAATATGTCCTATTTGTTAAATTATAACATGTGATTTTACAAAAAGCAAGAGAAAAAGCACCTGTAAACAGGTGCTTTTTGGATTTTATTCAATAGAGATAATATAGCTGTATACGGGCTGTCCGCCGTTGAGAACCATAAGCTCAACACCGGGGAACTTTTCTGCCATGATCTCAGCTACACGGTTTGCCTCATCCTCGTTTGCGCCCTCACCGTAGAGAACAGTGATAATGGAAGCTCCGTCAACCTTTTCAAAGAGGTTTTCAAGACAAGCAACTCTGTCATCAGATGTGCAAACGATCTTGCCGTTGTAAAGACCCAGTGTTTCACCTGCCTTGATAGCGGTCTCACCGATCTCGGTATCTCTTACAGCGTATGTGGAGGAAAGAGTAGTAACGTTAGCAACAGCTTCCTTCATTGCAGCGATATTTTCCTCCTCACTTGCACTTTCGTCAAATGCAAGCATAGCGGCAATACCCTCGGGAACGGATACTGTTTCAATAACAACTACCTTTCTGGAATCAACGATTCTGGAAGCCTGCTCGCTTACCATGTAGATGTTCTTGTTGTTGGGAAGAACGAATACGATTTCAGCAGGAGTCTGCTCAACTGCAGTAACGATATCGTCTGTGGAGGGGTTCATTGTCTGACCGCCGGAAACGATGCTGTCTGCGGAAAGGTCTGTAAAGAGATCGCGGATACCGTCGCCCATGCAAACTGTAACGAAGCCGTACTTCTTTTCGATTGCAACAGGCTCGAGTGCTGCTTCTTCAGCTGTTTCAACAGTCTCGGGCTCTTCCTCGGGGTTTTCCTTGGAGAGGTTGGAGTGCTGATGCTTCATGTTCTCGATCTTAACTGTATAGAGAGAGCCGTAGCGGAGTGCCTCTGTAAGTACCTTGCCGGGCTTGTTTGTGTGAACGTGGAGCTTTATGATTTCAGCATCGTCAACAAATACAACGCTGTCACCAAGATTCATAATGAACTGGTGGAGAGCTTCAGCTGTATCCTCGCCTGCATACTTTTCGCTCTTTGTTACGATACACTCTGTGCAGTAAGCAAACTTGATATCCTCAGTAGAGAAGTTTGAAAAATCAGCGCTGGAGGAAACTGAAGTTGTAGATTCAACTGCAACAACGGGGTTACCCTCAAGTGCCTTTACCATACCCTCCATAACGCAGAGGAAGCCTGCTCCGCCGGAGTCAACAACTCCTGCCTGCTTGAGAACAGGGAGCATTTCGGGAGTCTTCTGGAGAGTTTCATCAGCTGCCTTGTACATGAAGGGAAGGAGCTCGGAAACGTCTCTGATGAGACCCTTCTGATATGCCTCCTCAGCAGTTTCTGTCATAACTCTCATAACTGTAAGGATAGTACCCTCAGTAGGATTCATAACAGCCTTATAAGCCTCGGCAACACCGCGCTTGAAGCCTGCGATAACCTCATCGCAGTCAGCGTTTTCAACTTCCTTCCATGCTTTCGCAATACCGCGGAAGAAAAGGGAAAGGATAACGCCGGAGTTACCTCGAGCTCCTCGGAGCATAAGGTTTGCCGCCTTCTGAGCGCATTCGCCGAGAGGACCCTCAAAGGAGGTGAAGTCACCGCGAACACCGTTCATGGTAAGGCTCATATTGATACCTGTATCACCGTCGGGAACGGGGAATACGTTAAGGTTATTAACTACTTCTTTATTATTATCGAGACAGCAAGCAGCTGAAACGACCATATCACGATAAATAGAACCTACAATTTTCATTGGTCAATTCCTTTTTTATAAATTTAATGTCAGCGTTCTGTGCCGAGGAAGAAGAGAGCAAGAGTGCCGGGGCCGGAATGAGCACCGATAACGGGACCGATGCAGCCGATCTTAACGTCAACGGGGTTAACCTTTGCCTTGATCATTTCTGCGAGCTGAATTGCCTCATCCTCGCAGTCACCGTGGCTGATGAACATTGTCTGAGTTTCGGGAGCGATAGCTGTCTTCTCGCAAGCCTTAACGAGACCCTCGAGAGAACCCTTTCTGCCGCGTGCCTTACCGATGCTGATAAGGTGACCCTCATCGTCAACGTGGAGAAGGGGCTTGATAGCAAGCATGGAGCCTACTACTGCAGTAGCTGCAGAAACTCTTCCGCCTCTCTTGAGGAAGAAAAGATCGTCAACTGTGAAGTGGTGAGCCATGCTCATCTTGTTAGCCTCAACCCAGTCTCTAACCTCTTCGATTGTCTTGCCCTCGTTCTTCTGCTGAACTGCGAGATAAACGAGCATACCGAGACCGAGAGATGCGCAGAGAGAGTCGATAGCGTAAAGCTTTACGTCGGGATATTCCTCGGAAAGCTCGGAGCAGGCAAGTCTGCCTGTAGAAGCTGTGGAGGAAAGACCGGAGGAGAAGCCGATGTAGAGAACATCCTTGCCTTCCTTTGCATATTCTTCAATTGCTTTTGTAAAATCGTCAAGATTTGCAGCGGAGGTAGTAGCCTTGCCGCCTGCACGGAGAGCAGAGTAGAAGGATTTGAGGTCTGCCTTATCGCCGGGGATGGGCTCGCCGTCGTCCATTGTATAGCTGAGGGGAACGATCTTAACACCGAGCTCCGCAGCCATTTCGGAAGAGAGGTCACTACCGGAGTCAGTTATAATAACATATTCATTTGCCATAATAATTCCTGCTTTCTTTGCTTTGCGGCAACCGCAAGCATGATGAATTTGGGATAAGTATTTGCATATTTATCCAATATACGTGTACATTATAGCACAGTATATGCCCGAATGTCAATGATTTTTCTTATTTGATGGAAATGCCCGCCTTTTGCTTTGCGTCTTGACTTAAAGGGACAGATGTTATAATATATTATTTAATGAGGTGATTGTTATGGAATTTGTTTTAAGGGAGATATATAAGCCCACAGAAGGGGAGCTTTCTGGAATTGTTGCACTGTGGGCAGAGGCCTTCGGTGACGATGAGAATTTTATCAGAAGCTTTTATGAGAGAATGCCCGTTTCTTCAACGGTTTGTATTCTTGACGGTGAGCGCATCGTCAGTATGGCCCTTCTCTTGAAGGCTCAGGGGGCATACTACGGCTATGCGGTTTCCACACTCAAGGAATATCGGGGCAAGGGTCTTTGCAAAATGATCCACGAATATATTAAAGAAAAGTGCGAAAGGGAAAATCTGGAGTACATTATCCATCCTGCCGACAAGTCCTTGGAGAGCTTTTATGAAAAGCTTGGAATGAAGACTGTTTCCTCTTATTATGAGGTGTCTGTCACCCCTGAAAAAAATGCAAAGCTGAGAAGCATCGATGAATCGGAATATTCATATATGAGAGACCTGTATTTTGGCGGTTACCGATACTGCGGATGGGGTGTTGATGCTCTCAAATTTATGAAGGATTCGGGGATTGAATTTCTCTCCTGCAGTATTGATGGAGTAGAGTGCGCTGCGGCAGTGGACTCGGGCACTATCCTTGAGCTATGCGCTCCCGACGATCTTTTTGGAAAGGCAGCATCTGCATTTCTTCCCGAGGGGGGAATGGTTCGTTTCTTTTCAAGTGCCAATCACATCGATAACCCAGGAATCATGAGCTTTTCGGGAAAAGAAGTATATTTCAATCTTTTCTTAGAATAGTATGCTCAAAAACAGCATTATAAAAACCCCCGCAAGGCTTTAAGGCTTTACGGGGGCTTTTTTCATTTTGTCATATTGGCGATGCTGTGGAGAACTGTGCCCATAGTATCGACAGCGCTCAGCGCTTTTTCACGAAAGCCCTCGGGCTTTTTCTTTTTGGTTGTCATCATAACTGCAGCGGCGGTGCCGATGGCGCTTCCGAGAACCATTCCGCAGGCAATATATTTGGCATATCCCTGAGCTTCAGAATGCTTTGACATATTTTTGACCCTTTCCTTTATAATAATTGAGCAGATGTGGCTCACACTATTATTGTGCCGAAAATCATCAAAAATATTTTTGGAAATATGAGTTATGCTTTTCTGTTCTGTCTGAGTATCTCGTATGCGAGAACGCTTGCAGCACTTGCAGCGGAAAGACTCCCTGAGAAATCACGTCCGTAATCAAGGCGGACAACTGTATCTGCCTTTGAAAGAACCTTAGCGGAAATACCTCTTTTTTCACCGCCGACGATGAGGAACACAGGCATTCTGAGGTCTGCATCAAAGGCGGAAACGGAATCTCTGATTCCTGCACAGGCAACCTTATAGCCATGCTCCTTGAAAAAGTCGCAGGCATCCTCTCCCTCGGAAATATAAAGGGGCAAAAGCTCGCTTGCACCTGCGGAGGAGCGGCATACAACGCCTGCGGCGCTCATCCAGTTTCTGGGTGTGAGGATAATTCCGTCAGCGCCTGCGGCATATATGGTGCGAAGAGCATAGCCGAAGTTATAAGGGTCCTCGATTCCGTCTATCATTACGTAAAATCCGTCTTCCTTCGGGGAAAGTGCGCTGATGGGAGCAATTTCACGGTCTGTACAGCGGGCGATGATGCCTCCGTGGGAGTTACCTGTGGTCATTTCCTCAATAACCTCGGCGGTAGTATATTCAATTTCAAATGAAAGCTCTCGGCTTCTGTGGATGAGAAAATCTATCTGTCTTTTCTTTGAGGATACCTTTTCGCTATCGATATAAACGTGCTCGATTTTTCTGTATCCGCCGTTTATAACTGCGGAAATGGAGGTCATACCCTCGAAAATGAGAGACTGTCCCTGGCGGGATTCTTCTTTTTTCATAATTTACCTTTTAATAAGGCGGTACCCGAGGGTACCGCCGTTTTATTATTTTTCTGTGATCATCTTGAGGTAAGCGTTGATAAAGCCGTCAATGTTGCCGTCCATAACGCTCTGGATGTTACCGTCCTCAAAGCCTGTTCTTGTATCCTTTGCAAGAGTGTAGGGCATGAATACGTAAGAACGGATCTGTGCGCCACACTCGATGTTTGTCTTGTTACCTGTGATATCCTCGATCTTCTCAAGCTTTTCTCTCTGCTTGATCTCCATAAGCTTGGACTTCAGCATCTTGAGAGCTGTTTCCTTGTTCTGAAGCTGGCTACGCTCAGTCTGGCAGCCAACAACGATGCCTGTGGGGATATGAACGATACGGATAGCGGAGTCAGTCTTATTAACGTGCTGACCGCCGGCACCGGATGAGCGGTGCGCTGTGATCTCAAGGTCCTCATCGCGAAGCTCGATGGAGTTGTCATCCTCAAATTCGGGAAGAACTTCAACGGAAGCAAAGGATGTATGGCGGCGACCGGAGCCGTCGTAGGGAGATACACGAACAAGTCTGTGAACGCCGTTCTCGCTCTTGAGATAGCCGTATGCGTTAAGACCCTCGATCATAATTGTAGCAGACTTGATACCTGCCTCTTCGCCGTCAAGCCAGTCGAGAAGCTTAACGTTGTAGCCGTGGGACTCGCCCCAACGGGTGTACATACGGTAAAGCATCTGCGCCCAGTCCTGAGCCTCTGTTCCGCCCGCACCGGGGTGGAAGGAGAGGATAGCGTTATTATGGTCGTATTCTCCTGAGAGAAGAACCTCGATACGCATCTTTTCCTCTTCGGATTCGATGCCCTCAACCTCAGCAAAGATCTCGTCCTTCATAGACTCGTCGCCCTCTTCGAGAGCAAGCTCGCAAAGGGTGATGGCATCCTCAAGCTTTGCAGCGAGGTTATCGTAGCGCTCGATCTTATCCTTGAGCTGCTTTGTCTGGCGGAGGATCTTACCGGAGTTCTCCTGGTCGTTCCAGAAATCGGGCTCGAGAGCCTTCTTTTCAAGCTCCTCAGCCTCAGCACGGAGGCTTGTTATACGGAGTGCGTTACCAAGCTCTTCAATAGCTGCTCTGAAATTCGTCAGTTTATGTTTAGCTTCTTCAATTTCGATAATCATGTAAAACCTCAATCATTAATATCAATAAATTCAAGTGTAGGGAGAGACTGTGCTTTGGGAGGTGTGCGCTTCAAAGGGTCATATGAGAATTTTTTGCAGCTATGATCTTTTGAAACTATGCCGCATCTGTCACAAAGAACGGTATCGCCGTCATAAAGAGGGACCGCTGACTCGCAAAATGCGCATATTTTTTCGCTTTTCTCAATTTTCACACAGATTCACCTACTTTCATATGCCATTCCATTATATAAAAAAATCAGATATAAATCAAGAGCTTTTTACATTTTGTGGTTCACATATAGCTTTTTTATTATAAAAATATAAAGACAAAGGGAAATTAAAATAACGGATACATTGGAGGAAAGAAGAATTGAAGCCTCGCTGTAAAACGGATGAGGTGAAAAAATGGGAGCGAAGCTTTCCACGGGGAAGGAAGCCGCAAGAGCGGCCGTAAGCAATCCCTGCAGAGCCTTGGTGCATAGAAGTCGCTTTTGAGAAAGTCCGAGGGGAGAAGTGAATGCACAGCTTTGACAAAATACGGAAAGCCCTGACCAGCCGACTGCAAGACCGCAGAGAAATCTCCCCTTTATCCCACCGAGGGATGCGGCAAATTCTGCCCCTCCCGTAAACTCAAGCAGTGAGGAAAAGATTCCTGCTGCTATGGGAGATGCAGCTGTGATATACGGCAGAGAAAAGCCGAAAATAACGGAGAAAAAAACGATAAAGCCGCACACCGTAATAACAGCGCTTGCGGAATCGGAGATTGCTTCAAAAAAGCTGATTTTAGATTCGCAGACAGATGAATTGTCGGATTTTCGTTTTTTTATCGGAAAAATTGCTCTGTTTATAATCATCGATGCAACAAAAGAGGAAAAGAGCTGTGCGCAATATAAAAGCCAGCCAAAGGCAGCACTTCCAAAAAATGATGCACCTATAACGGAAACCACAAAGGAAGGTCCCGTGTTATTTGAAGCGCTTATGAGCACCTCTGCCTCGGCTTTGGTAACAGAGCCCTTTTTGTAAAGCTCGCACGCTGATTTTGCGCCTACGGGAAAGCCGCATAGGGCACCGAGAAATATGGGGGCGCTTGCATCATTAGGTAGTCCGTATAATCTGGAAACGGGGAGTATCTTTCCGATAAAGCTGCAGGCGCCGCCGGATATTATCATATGGGATATGACCATATACGGAAAAAGCGAAGGGACTACGCAAAGCGCACAAAGCCTGAGTCCGTCTCTCGCATAGTCGGAGGCTCTGTCGGAAAACACCGTGAGGACAACGGCAAATGCGAAGATGAAGGAGAGAATTATTATTCTTGAAAGTCTTTTCAAACTATTTCTCCTTTGTAATATTGTTCTCAATTTTTCATAAAATCTATATGCAAAAAGAAAATAATAATGCAAGGGGGATTAATGTGAAAGAAAGGTTTGAAAGGTTGAGGGAGACTATAAGGGAAAGAGTTGGCACTTGCTCTGTTCTTGAGGTTTACGGAAGGGGAGAGGTTATGGTAACGGGGTGTGTTGCTCTTTGCGATTTTGATTGCTCGGGAGTATTTGTGGAGACTGTAAACGGCCTTGTTTCTGTCTACGGTGAAGGACTTGAGGTATGTGCCTTTCGTGCTGACCTTCTGTGTGTAAAGGGGAGGATAGAAAAAATAGAATTCGGTGGCTCGGTATGCTGATAAGATTTTTCGGCGGTGAACAAAGGTTATCCTTTGACGTGAAGGATAAAAGCCGTATCTTTTCCGTATTTGCAAGGCTTGACGTGCCTTTTCGGGACGTGAAGATTATTGAGGATTCCTTTTCCTTGCTTATTCCGTTTTACAGGCTGAAGACTATTGAAAATCGGCTTTTATGTGAAGGGATAGAGTGTAAAAGGGAGGAATTGCTGGGATTTCCCTCGCTCCTCAAAAGGTACAGAAAAAGGGTGGGGATACCTATAGGTCTTTGCCTTGCGATTCTTATGATATGGATGTCGGGAAGGGTCATATGGTGCGTGAATATCAAGGGGAACAGTACGGTCAGCGATGAAGTTATAATTGAAACTTTGGAAAGCCTCGGCTGCGGTGTCGGTGACACGTACGAGGACATAGATTTTGATATTCTGCATAACAGATTTTTAATGGAATGCAAGGATATATCCTGGATTGCTGTCAATATGAACGGCACTCACGCAAACGTTGAGGTGAGGGAGACCTTGAGAGAAGAGAAGGAAGAAAAGGATGGGTTTTATAATATCATTGCCACTGAGGCAGGACAGATAGAGGAGATAGCGGCAAGGTCGGGAAAGCCTGTGGTTGAGCGCTTTGATACAGTCCTCGAGGGGGAGCTTTTGATCAGCGGAGCAATATCATATAAGCAGGACACAATGTCTCGCTTTGAAAGTGCAAAAGGGTCAGTTTTTGCAAAGGTTAACCGCTCCTTTTTTGTTGAAGTGCCCTTTGAGCAGGTAATAAGAGAGCCAACGGGGAATAAAATCACTGAAAAAGCGTTAAGATTTTTCAATTTTGATATAAATCTTTTTGGAAACAGTAGAATTCCGTATAGGTTTTGTGATACAATAACTATGTATAAGCAGGTATATCTTTTTGATACTGTGGCTCTTCCTTTGTACATAAAAGAATCGGTGTTTAGTGAGTACAGAGAAAAGCAGGTCACGTTCAGCGAAGAAGAGGCAGAGGAGCTTGCGCTTTCTTTGTACAGAGAAAAGCTTTTGTCGGTTCTCGGGGATGATACGATCATTTCCAAATCGGTGACAAAATCGGTAAATAACGGTGTGTTTACCATTAGCTGTGAGCTTTACTGTCTTGCGGATATTGCGAAAAGAGTACCTCTTGAAATTACAAAAAACAACGAAAATATAAAAGAAGAAACGGAAAAAGATGGCACAGAAAACAGTTAGTATACCGAACAGCGAAATAACAAATCGCATATTCGGAAACTTTGACAGAAATATGCGCCGTATCGAACAGGCCTTCGGTGTTCGCATCTATAATCGAGGCGAGGGCGAGGATGGCGCAGACAATATTGTTATTGACGGAAACGACGGTGATATTGCGCTTGCAGCTCTCGCAGTTGAGCAGCTCAAAAGAGTTGCGGCAATGAACGAGAACATTCCCGATCAGACTGTTGATTACGTTATTTCCATGGTCTCTGACGGCAAAAGCGAGGAGCTTTCAGGCCTTGCCGGAGACTGCATCTGCATCAGCGCAAAGGGAAGACCTATCAAGGCAAAGACCGTAGGTCAGAAGAAATACGTTGATGCTATAAAGAAAAATACTATCGTATTCGGTGTGGGCCCTGCAGGTACGGGTAAGACCTTTCTTGCCGTATCAATGGCAGTAAAGGCCCTTCGTGCTCACGAGGTTACGAGAATCATCCTCACCCGTCCCGCAGTTGAGGCAGGCGAGCGACTCGGATTTCTCCCCGGAGACCTTCAGCAGAAGATCGATCCTTACCTGAGACCTCTCTACGATGCGCTTTATGAGATGCTGGGTATGGAGACCTGCGCCCGTCTTATGGAGAAGATGACGATTGAAATAGCTCCCCTTGCCTATATGCGAGGAAGAACGCTTGACGATTGCTTCATCATCCTTGACGAGGCTCAGAATACAACTCCCGAGCAGATGAAGATGTTCCTCACCCGTCTCGGCAACGGCTCTAAGGCGGTTGTAACGGGAGACCTTACACAGACAGACCTTCCCGCAGGTCAGAAATCAGGTCTTCTTGAGGCAGTTAAGATTCTCCGAGGAATTGAGGATATTTCAATTCACGAGTTTTCTGACCGTGACGTTGTTCGTCACAGACTTGTTCAGCAGATCATTCTTGCTTATGAAAAGCATCAGTCAAGACAGCAGGGGCCTGAAAATCGCCGCAGAGCTTATAAGGCGGAAAGAACGGTGGAAAAGAAATGAAGCTGAAAACCTACTTCACAAATGAGCAGACCTCTCACAAGGTAGATATTTCCCTCAGAAATCTTATTCGCCGTGCAGTTCTTGCAACTCTTGAATACGAGGGCTTTGATCGAGACTGCGAGGTTTCCGTAACCTTTACGGACAACGAGGGGATCAGAGTCCTTAACCGTGAATACCGTGAAAAGGATTCCGCAACAGACGTGCTTTCATTCCCCATGTATGATTTCCCCGCAGGAGACACCCCTCCCGAGGGCTTTCCCTGTGAGCTTGGCGAAATAGTTCTTTCTCTTGAAAGAGCAGAAAGTCAGGCAGAGGAATTCGGCCACAGCTTTAAAAGGGAAGTGGCATTTTTAACAGTTCACTCAACACTCCACCTTCTCGGCTACGATCATGAGCTTTCCGAAGAGGACGATGCGGATATGAGACGCCGACAGAAGGAAGTAATGGAAATACTTAAAATCAGAAGAAATTAAAGGATAGGTATAAATAAATGACAAAGACAGCTTTTATTGCAATCGTAGGAAGACCGAACGTAGGTAAATCCACACTTATGAACGCACTTCTCGGTGAGAAGATCGCTATCGTTTCATCAAAGCCCCAGACAACAAGAAACCGTATTATGGGTATTCTCACAGAGGGCGAAAATCAGTTCGTATTCCTCGATACTCCCGGTATTCATAAGGCAAAGACAAAGCTTGGTAACTATATGATGAAGAGCGTTCGCTCCTCTCTCGGTACTGCTGATGCAGTTATCCTCATTGCAGATGCAGGTAAGGCTCCCGGTGAGATCGAGCGCAACATCTGCGATAAGGTTAAGGCAGACGGAACACCTGCAATGCTCGTTCTCAATAAGATCGACCTTTATGACCGTGCTCAGGTTGCTGAGACTATCGCACAGTATGCGGCGCTTTATGACTTCGATGCATTCGTTCCCGTAAGTGCTCTTAAGGAAAGAAACCTTAAGGACGTTATGGAGGAGGCTGAAAAGTTCCTCTATGAGGGAGATTGGTTCTTCGAGGAGGATATGATCACAGACCAGCCTGAGAAGCAGATCGCAGCTGAGATCATCCGCGAAAAGATGCTCAGAACTCTTTCTAAGGAAATCCCCCACGGCTCCGCTGTTGTTATTGAGGAGTTTAAGGAGGATGACGATCTTCTTTCCATCCGTGCTGAGATCTACTGCGAGAAGGAATCTCACAAGGGTATCATCGTAGGTAAGGGCGGAGAAATGCTCAAGAGAATCGGCTCCTATGCAAGAGAGGACCTTGAGGAATTCTTCGGAATGAAGGTATATCTTAACCTTTGGGTAAAGGTTAAGGAGAACTGGAGAGACAGCGACTTTAACCTTAATAACTTCGGCTTCAACCCCAAGAATCTTGACTGATGGACAGGATAACAGTTCACGGTCTTAACGTCCGTGAAACGGAAACAGGTGAGTTCGATAAGATAATCACGCTGGTTACTCAGGAGCTTGGTAAGATAACGGTAACGGGTAAGGGCGTTAAAAGCCTGAAGAGCAAGCATATGGTTGCTTGCCAGCCCTTTGCCTTTTCTACATTTGTTCTTAAAAAATCAAAAAAGTATTGGTATATTGAGGAAAGCGAAAATATCCAGTGCTTTTACGGTCTCAGATTTGATATGGACAGGCTTTCCCTTGCGGCATATATCTGTGACGTTCTTGCAGACGTTACGGTGGAAAATGCACCGGATCCTGAGCTTCTGAGGCTGACCTTGAATACGCTTTATGCGTTAAGTCATCATAAGGAAACGCCCATAGCACAGATAAAGGCAGCCTTTGAGATAAGATGCGCATCAGAATGCGGATTCTGTCCTGAGCTTTCCGCTTGTGACGTATGCGGATGTGATATTAAGTCTGACGTTTATCTTGACGTTATGAACGGACGTCTGCTTTGCGCCGAATGTAAGCCCCGTGCCGAAAAGGAGGAGGAGCTTATTGAGGGAACGTCAAGGCTGTACTATATCATAACCTGCGATGTGCTTGCGGCTATGAGATATATAATTTCAAGCCCTCAGGCAAAATATCTATCTTTTGCAATCGACGAAGATAATCTTTACATTTTAGGCAAGGTTGCAGAAGGATATTTATTGAACCATCTGGAGCATTCATTTAAGACACTTGACTTTTATAAATCTATACTCATATGAACGAAAAAAACATATATACACTTGAATTTAACAAGATAAGAGAGCTGCTTGCAGCAAAGGCTCTGACTGAGGGTGCAAAGGAAATGGCACTCTCCCTTATGCCCTCTGACGATGAGGACGAGGTAAGGCTCCGCCAGAGAAGAACAGCCGATGCAAAGCGCCTGGCAGGACAAAAGGGAAATCCCTCCTTTGGCTCTGTCAGAGACGTTTCTTCAGCTCTTGAGCGTGCAGACAAAGGAGCAACTCTTTCTACAAGAGAGCTTCTTGACTGTGCAAACGTGCTTCGCACCTCTCGCGGTCTTCTTGAGTATATTAAGAGCGACCGCAAGTTTGATACGTCTCTTGATGAGATATTCCTCCGTCTTTCCGTGCAGAAAAAGATTGAGGATGCTATATACCGTGCAATCATCTCCGAGGATATGATCGCCGATGAGGCAAGTGCAGAACTTTCCGATATTAGACACAAGATCAGAAAGACAAACGCCAAAATTGCCGATCTTATGCAAAGGTATACAATGGGAGGCTCCTTCTCAAAGTACCTGCAGGAGAATATCGTAACTACCCGTGGCGGACGATTTGTAATCCCCGTTAAGAGTGAATACCGTAACGAGGTTAAGGGTCTTGTCCACGATACGTCAGCCTCCGGTGCAACACTTTTCATTGAGCCTATGAGCGTTGTTGAGGCAAACAACGAGCTGAGAGAGCTTCAAAGCCGTGAGGAATTTGAGATCGAGCGCATTCTTTCCGAGCTTTCTGCGCAGATTGCCTCTGTTTCTGGTCTTATAAGACTGAATTATTCCAATATCACGCTTCTTGCCTTCTGCTTTGCCTGCTCGGAGCTTTCCTATGCCATGAATGCTGTTGAGCCTGTCATCGATATGAAGGGCGCAGTTCGTCTTGAGAAATGCCGTCATCCCTTGATTGCGGAGGGAAAGGCTGTTCCCGTAACTATTGAGGTTGGCGGAGAATGGTCCATGCTTGTTATCACCGGTCCCAATACGGGCGGTAAAAC
>JAZRRC010000048.1:0-1595 GCA_045650355.1 Candidatus Avispirillum sp.
TCCGCAGGCTGTAAAGAACATACTTCCCGCACTCGGAAACGAATTTATAACGATCATCAAGGAGACGTCGTTGGCGTCCACCTTCTATGTTGGCGAGCTGATGACTCAGTACCACATTATCGTCGGCAAGACGCATAACTCTCTCCCGATCCTTATGATAATCGGTATCATATACTTCGTGCTGAATTTCGTGCTTTCAAAGGCGCTCGGTGTGTTCGAAAGGAGAATGAAGGCTCATGCTTGAAATTAAAAATATATATAAAAATTTTGGAAACCTTCAGGTTCTTAAAGGCGTATCAACCCAGATCAAAGAAGGCGAGGTCGTTGCGATAATCGGCGCATCGGGCTCGGGAAAATCAACGCTTTTGCGCTGCATGAACCTGCTTGAGACACCCACATTCGGCGAGGTATGGATGGAGAACAAGCTTCTGACCCCTGTTGATCCTTATCTTCACCCCGAGGTCATCATGGCTTCCAATACCTATAAAAAGCTTATCGCTAACGGTATGGATTCCGAGGCGGCTGTTGCTAAGATAAAAAAAGAGGATCTTCTCAACGAGAAGTTTTCCGTTGCCGAGGGAAAGGAATATAAAAAAGAGATCAAGAAGATATACGATGCCAATCACATCGATATCAACCTTGCGCGTCAGGAGATGGGAATGGTTTTCCAGCAATTCAATCTCTTCAATAACAAGTGCGTTCTCGACAATATAACCCTGGCTCCCATGAAGACTCGCGCAAAGCAGATGACAAAGGAAGGTAAGAGCAAGACAGAGATCAAGGGGTTCTTTGAAAAAAAGGCAATGGATCTCCTTGTGAGAATTGGTCTTGAGGAAAAGGCAAGCGCATATCCCTCCACACTTTCGGGCGGTCAGAAGCAGAGAATAGCAATCGTTCGCGCTCTTGCTATGGAGCCTAAGGTAATGCTGTTTGACGAGCCTACGTCCGCGCTTGACCCTGAGATGGTAGGCGAGGTTCTCGAGCTTATAAAGCAGCTTGCAAAGGAAGGAATGACGATGGTGATCGTCACCCACGAGATGGGCTTTGCGCGTGAGGTTGCGGACAGAGTGATCTTTATGCACGACGGAGTTATTGCCGAGAGCGGCACGCCCGACGAGATATTCAACTCACCCAAGCATCCCAAGCTCCAGCAGTTTTTACATAGCATTTTATAAAAAAAGACCTCATACAGCTTGTATGAGGTCTTTAAATTATTTAAAGTTGTCGAGAATAAGCTCAGAGACGTATGTGAATGCAGGCAAGGTGCCGAGCGAGCGACCTTCTGCCTTGCATGCGTTGTAAGCCTCGCCGTCAAGGATAAGAAGCGGAACGAACTCTCGCGAGTGGTCGGTCGAGGGAGTCGTAGGATCACAGCCGTGATCTGCGGTGATAATGAGCATATCATCATCGTTCAACTTCGCCAAAAGCTCACCGAGACGCAGATCAAACTCGTTCAAAGCGTTCGTGTAGCCCGCAACGTCATTTCTGTGACCGTAAACCATGTCAAAATCAACGAGATTAACAAAACACAGACCCGTAAAGTCGCGCTCCGCGATCTTGAGCGTCACATCCATGCAAGTCGGATCGTAGCCATG
>JAZRRC010000049.1:0-20884 GCA_045650355.1 Candidatus Avispirillum sp.
ACCTTGCACCGATGCCACCTCCCCCTCACAGCCACAAGCGTCTGAGAGGTGGAGGCTTTTATTTCGTGTAGCATTCACTATTTCAATTCAGGTACCACTTCAAACTCCGATTTATCGAATGGTTTATAAGAAGCAAAAAAGCTGTCTTTCGACAGCTTTTTTTCATTTTACAAGCTCAAGGAGCTTTTCCTTTGTTGTGAGGCCGACGATGTTTCCTGCGATCTGACCCTTGTTGAAAGCAAATACTGTTGGAATGCTTGCAACGCCGAATGCCTGTGCAAGAGCAGGCTCCTGATCTACGTCGATCTTTGCAACCTTGATCTTGCCCTCATATTCCTCTGCGATCTCGGAGAGTATGGGAGCAAGCATCTTGCAGGGGCCGCACCATGTTGCATAGAAGTCTACAAGAACGGGGATATCGCTTCCGATAACCTCTTCCTCAAAGCTTACGTCATTAAGAATAATTTCTGCCATATTGCACCTCTTAGTCTTCAAGTGATTTGTAGTAAAGCATACAGTGGCAATAGCCCTCGAACTCAGGGTCCTTGATCTGAGCCTTGAACTCATCGCACATACACTTGTTTTCCTCGGTTCTCTGAAGCTTGCAGGGGCAGTAGCCGCCTGTTCTTTCAAGACCCTCTTTAATTGTTTTTACGATTTCCTCATCGGAATTGTATCTGATTTTCATTTTGCTCCCCTTGTCATTCTCACAAGCATATTCTCAAGCTGTGCTTCGGAAATTGCGCCTACCTTATAGTCAAGCAAATTGCCTTCGCTGTCAAAGAACAAGGTGGTGGGAATGCTCTGCACGCTGTAATTGTATGCTGCGTTCATATCGCTGTCGTAATATACGGGAAATGAATATCCGTTATCGGCAATAAAGGACTTGACCGCCTCAACAGTATCTCGCTCGCCGTCTGTCATGTTTACCATCATGAAGCTGACCTTATCCCCGTACTCCTTATAAAGAGCATCAAAATGAGGCATTTCTGCCTTGCAGGGCGGGCACCATGTTGCCCAGAAATTTACAACAAGGGGCTTGCCGAAGCTCTCGTAAAGAGTAACCTCCTTGCCTTCCATATCGTAAATCTTGAAGTCGGGCATCTTTTCCGGCTTTTTTACCGTTGTTTCTGTAGCGGTGGTATCCGCCTCCTCCTTGACATTGGCACCGCATCCCATAAGGGAGATGCAAAGCAATACTGCAAGGAAAAGAGCTGTTAATTTTTTAAAGATCATTTTTTCTCCAATGGTTATTTCTTAATAAAGAGCACACCGAGAGTGTTTCTTCCGCAGTGGGAGGATACTGTGCAGCCTGCACGGGTTACGAAAACCTCGCCAAAGGGTGCAAGAGACTTAACCTGCTCCTTGCAAGCGTTAACGATAGCCTCGTCGCATCCTGCGTGAGTTACGAACACACGGTCAAGCTCAATGCCGCTTCCGTCACCGATCTGCTCAGCAATATAAGTTTTGAGCACCTGGCTGAAATTTCCGCGATACTTCTTGGAAACGCCCATCTTACCCTCTGTAACAGTAATACAGGGCTTGAGCTTCAAGAGGTTTGCGCCGAATGCCGCAAGAGCTGAGCATCTGCCGCCCTTATGAAGAAACTCAAGGTCGTCTATAACAAAGGATGCGCAGACTTTAGCCTTCATATCCTTGATCTCGTTTGCGATCTCCTCGGCAGACTTACCTGCCTTTGCCATCTCGCAAGCTGCTACAACAAGAAGTCCGCTTCCTGTTGAGAGATTCTCGGAGTCGATAACGTATACGTCCTCAAAGTCCTCTGCCGCCATTCTTGCATTGTTAAACGTGGAGGACATATGAGCACTGATTGTAAAGCAAACGATGGAATAACCCTCGTTTGTATATTTATCAAAGAAGTCGGAGAAATCTGCCATGTTGACAGCGCTTGTCTTGGGAAGCTCGCCTGTCATTTCGTAGTGATAGTAGATATCCTCGGGAGTAATATCAACACCGTCAGAGAAAAGCTTTTCTCCGAGATTAACTCCGAGAGGAAGAATTTTTATACCGTAGCGCTCGATGATCTCTGCGCTAAGATCAGACGTACTGTCGCTGACTATAAGTACCTTTTTAGCCATGTTGGTCACCGTTCCTTTTCAATTTTTGTTTATAGCAAGGCACAAAGCCTTTATCGCTCAATTATATCATTGTTAAATATAAAATACAATTAATTTGCAAAAGTTCAACAAAAATTGAGAAAGTCACGTTTTATTTATATTCAACGGCAGTTACAGTATATCCTGCCTCTCTGAGAGCATCCACAAGACCTGTTTCTCCAAGGACGTGAGCCATACCAACCGCATAGAAAACTACCTCCTCGGTGTTTTCAAGATATTTCTTTGCCGCATCAATCATGATTGCATCTCTGTCTGTTACCATAATGCGGTTATACTCCTCGTATGCTGCGATCTCTTCCTCGGTTACATCCTCGGAATACTCTTCCTCCTCGCGCAGATATTCCATCAGCTTCTTTTCATCGCCCTCGCACCAAAGCTCGTACATCTCAAAACAGTCTGCAACGACCTCTGCACGGTAGAAGGAAAGAGAGCTCTCAAGAAGCAGCTCGTGTGCCTTTTCGGGATAGGAAAGCTCCATTGAAAGTCTGCCCTCAACGGTTTCGATATCTCTGATAGTCTTGCCGGATTCCTTTGCTATCTTCAGAAGGCGCTCGTCGATTCCCTTGAAGGAATTAAGCACCATGGAAGTATCCATAAGGAAATAATCAAGAGTTGAGCTCCAGAGGCTGGGGCGCATCATATCGGAATGGGAAAAATATTCGCCTGCAATCTTCATTGCCGTAACGCCGTATTCGTAAATCTCCTCGGAAACGTGATCCTTAATCGTTGTGCCGTCCTGATAATAATAGGACTCCTGCAGCATTGTCATAAGCTTATCATCTGCAAGGATCTTATCCTCGAAGGTATTGGGATCGACCTCAACTGCAAGAACGTCTGCCTCGTCAAGAGCTGCGTAAAGCTCATCGGGAAGATATGCCGCTCTCGCATCTGCCACGTGGATTGTGCCGAGAAGATACATCTTCGCACCGTTAGGCGCCGTTACCTCATAAAGAAGAGGAGTTGCCTTCTTTTCAGGCTCGGGCTCAGGGAGATATTCATCTGTTACGTCTGTATATGCCTCATCTGTACCGCAGGCTATAGACTGGGACGCAGAGAAGAGCATATTAACAGCCTCGCCCTCAACAGTATGGCATCCCTTATACGTAAAGCCGATAGCGGTAGGAAGGAGGGTATCCTTATCCATTGCTATATATCCGCCAAGCTCGTTTGTAGCGTATCCCTCGGAATACTGGTCGAAAAAGTCTGCATCGCCGTATATGAACTCGCTGACGTAGTCCTCGCAGCTTGCACCGATTGCAGAATCATTTGCGATGGTATACTCAATAAGAACGAACTCATCTGCATGAATCACCTCAGCGCTTGCGAATACGGTAGGCTCATAAAGGAAGGTTGAAAGATCTTCTCTTATGTATTTTTTGAAATCGGCAGGCTTAGTTTCAGTTTCCTTAGGCTCCCCTTCATTGATGATCTGAGTTGCCTTTTTATCCTTATATTCGTCTATCACACTGGTTTTCTGTGTTCCGTTAACGCTCTGGACAGTTATATTTCTGTCTATCTTAGAAACGAAAACGTCATCGCCTGTGTAAAGGTCGTATTTGTCATTGGAGGTATAAGCGATACCGCCCTCGGGAATTACGATCTCGTTATATGATGTTCCAACGAGAGTATTAGAATTCTTGATTCCGTTTTCCGCATAGGCAATATACATGGGAATATCGATCTCGGAAAGCTCGATGCATTCCTCTGCTGCGGGAATCTTCACATCGGCTGCGATAGAGGTGCTTTCGGAAATCTTTACGGTATATTCAGATGAAATATGCGCAGGGCCCTGCGTGTATTCAACACTGTATACCATCTTTTCGATCTCGTTTTTATCGGAGAGCTTCACCTCAGCCGTAGCCTTTGTAAGGGTTGCATACTCGGGAGCAAGCCATTTTTCAAGACCCTTAGCCTTTGCAAATACCACAGTGGACTTATCGTCCTTTGCATAGGAGGCGGAGTCGTAAAGCTCGCCATCGATTATAACAGTGGGAAGATAGCGGGAAAGGAATGTCTCTGCATCCATATCGGAAACAAAGGTGCCGTCGCTGTCGTCGCCGTATTTGCAGTATACCTTGCCGCCGCTGAAGGTCTCCACAGTATCAACGATGCCGCTGTCAAGCACACGCTTCTCCGTTGCAACAGCCGTGAAATCCTCACCGCCAACGTTCATAAGATCAACGCTGCACTCCACAGACTCCTCGTAGGTCTGATTGCCGACAGAGCGCTCCGTCTTTACCGTGATCTCCTTTTTGAGCATGGTCATTTCGGAAAGCTCCTTCGCAGCATCGGAAAATACGTCAAGAGCCGAAATCTTATCCGCTCCGGCTAAATTCTCGGTTGTTTCTTCCTTTTTCGTATCATCGCCGCCCTTATCCTTGCCCGTGCAAGAGAAAAGACCGAAAGCGAGAGAAAGAACCAACAAAATTGCAATTATTCTCTTTGTCATACCGTTCACCGTTCCTTTCGGATTATCTATATTAAGTTTACCACATATACCGACATTCGTCAACACCGACTTTGAAAATATAATCATATTATATTGGGTTTATCGGGATGAATTTGAGAGAAACAAATTTTATGCGTCATCCTGAGCGGAGTAAAATACCGCAGTGCGGTGTTTTGCGAAGTCGAACCCGACCTCTGCGCGAAGAAAGGATAAATATTATCTATTGCATATCTTCGCGCGCGCTTTTGTTAATGCAGATTTTCTGCTTAACATATGCGCTGGGAGGGCGCCCCTACGGGGCGGGATCTACGAAATTTGATAGGCGCTATCGGCAATCGTTCGGAGATCCTGCCTTCAAAGAAGGCACCATCCTAAGGGATGGTTCGACTTCGCAAACAACTCACCGGGTTGTTTGCTACGCTCAGGATGACGTATCAAGGTTTGCTCACCTTCGAATTTCGTATTGATTCACGTGCAGATGTGCTGGTCGATAGTAGGAATGGAACATTCCTACCGACGTCGACACCTACGGTGGTGCATCACTCTCCCCAATAAAATCTAGTTTGAAATATACAACAAAAGAGCTGTTGCTTTTGCAACAGCTCTTTTAATATCTTATTCTTCGTCCTTTTTTGATTCTTCGTCTTTCTTTGCCATCTTCTTTTTCTTGATCTTTTTTACAACAAGAACTGTTACAAGAACTATAACACCGAGGATGACTACGGTAAGTATGAGAACGATATATGTGAAAATATTCGCATTGGAAAGAAGCTTAACGGGGTTAAAGCTTGAATAAACAACCTTACGTCCGTCGGGCTGGGCGTACTTTTCGTCCATCTCGCCGCCCATATTCTGGAGATAGGATGCGATAGCGTACCACTCCTTAACAGGCTTATCCTCGCTGTCACGGACAACGTGGTTTACAAGCTCGTCAGGTGCGATGGGCTTTCCGTCCTTTGTTCTGGGTGTGATTGCGAGAATGCCCATAGAGGTCTCCTCAACGCTTCCGAGCATCTGACCTGCATACATACCTGTAACTACGCAGTAGAGCTTCTCATCGTCGATTGCCTCGAGAGTGCCGTCATCACGGCGGAGCATAGCATAATCAACCTTATTGAAGATCATTCTCTTCTTGTTGAAGGAATACTCAATGCCTGAGAAATAAAGCTGAGCAGACTTCATGAGAGGCTGAACGGATGCATCTACCTCGAGAGCATTCTTAAGGTCCTTACCTGTAACGTAAACTGCAATAAGCTCGCCCTCAGTGCCGACACCGAGAGATGCCGCATTGAATACGTCGCTTGTGGTGATATTGCCTGTGGGAAGGCTCTCACGGATAACGCCTGCAGCGGTAAGGGCAACGTCAACCTTGATGCCTGTGTTTTCAACTGCCCACTTGTAAGCATCGGAGAAAACGTTGCAGACAGTGGACTCGTGCTGAGTTGCCTTTGCCTGCTTTACTGTCTCAAAGGTGATATCGTTGTTAACGAGTACCTCGTCAAAGGTAACACCGTACTGAGAAAGATACTTTTCCTCAACGTCGGTCTTATACTGCTGAACAAGGGCTGCCATCTCGGCGTCCTCGCCTGTATTTTCGTCAATGGGGATAAGCTTGTAGCGGTTGAGCTCGAAGATGCCCTCTTCGTTTCTCATAAGATCAACAACGCCGAGATACTTGCCGTACTCTGCTGCGGAAACAACGTATGTCTCGCCAACAACAACAGCCTCTGTGAGAGTGGAGTGAGTATGTCCGGAAATGATGATGTCAATACCCTCAGTGTTCTTTGCAAGCTCGTAGTCCTCGCCCTCACGCTTTTCTGTTCCTGCGTGGGAAAGGCATACTACAACAGGCTCCGCACCGTATTTTTCAATACATTCCTTCTTTGCCTTGTCAACTGTCTTCTGCGCAGTTTCTGCAATATCGTGAAGGATCATACCGGAGTTGGGAGCGCAGTCGTCGGCATCAAGACCGAAAACACCGAACACCGCAAAATAAACTCCGCCACGCTCGAGAATAACGTAATCACGAACGCCGTAGTTTTCAAATGCATCGGTGATGTCCTTGTTGTAGCCATCCTCGCCCTTCTCGGGAGGGAGATAGTTTGACTCAACGATATAAGGAAGGGGATCTCCGCTTGCCTTTGCTGCATTGAGCATGGAAGCAAGACCCTCGGGAAGGTAATCAAACTCGTGGTTACCGAAGGTTGTAACGTCGTAACCCATAGCGCCCATAATGCGAAGCTCAATGGCGCTGCTGGCATATGCTGTCTGGAAAAGGCTACCCATGGAGAAATCTCCCGCATCTACAAGGATCGCATCGGGATACTTTTCCTTCTGCTTGTTGATAGCATAGGTAAGACGTGCATAACCGCCGTACTCACCGCCATCCTCAGCAACGGAGGGGAGAAGATGGGAATGAAGGTCGTGAGTGAAAAGCACGGTTGCCTTATCGGCCACCTTTACTTTGGAAGAATCCTTTGCGGCAGCGATACCCGTGCAAAGTGAGAGTATCATGATCGCAACAAGGATCAGGGAAAATACGCGGCTAATAATTTTTTTCATTGTCAGCCCTCTTTTTTAAGATTTTCTTAATTTTATCATATTTTTACGTTAAATGCAACCTCGCAAGGGAAATATGTAAAAATGAAAGCCGAGCACAGCTCGGCTTTCATTATTTTTTGATTTCGATTTTAATATCTCCCGTGTCGGTGGCAATCTCGCACTTGCCGCCCTCGGTCGTTTTGGGAACCTTTACTGTGCCCGTATCGGTTTTTGCAATAAACACCTTTTCGGAAAGAAGGGTGCCCCGAACGTCTCCCGTATCGGTTTTGATATTGATTTCCGCTGCATCCGAGCCGCTGAGAACTACGTCTCCCGTGCTTCTCTCAACGGAAAGCTTTTCACTTGCAATTACGCTCTCAAGAGTTATATCTCCCGTATTTCCCGTTGAAGAAAGGCTTTTGCACTTCACGTCGGAAAGCTTTACGCCGCCTGTGGAAACGCCGATCTTTACGCTGCCTGTGCTGTCGATATTTTCAGCTGTGATCCTGCCTGTTGAAACGGAAAGGTCAAGGGATGAGCATGCTATGCCGAAAACCCGGATATCGCCCGTTGTGGTTTTAATATTAACTGCGCCTGCAGCAGATGATGCGCATTCCACCCTTCCTGTGCTCACCGCAATATCAATGCTTTCAAAGCCAAAGCACCGGGGGATATTCGTATCTCCCGTAGTTGCTTTTATTGAAAGGGCTCCGTACTCGCCCTCGGGGAGATATACAGTGATTTTCGGCGTGTTAAAATTGATTCCTATATGCTCATACCATTTTCTCGTATCTGTTCGCTCAATCAAAAGAGTGCCATCTGCAATTCTGACTGTATGCTTTTCATTCTCTCGCTCATAGCACACAACGGATGCTTTTTCATCCTCGGAGGGAAGAAAACAAACGTCGGCAGTGGCGCAAGAAACAGATATGCTCTCAAACTCCCCGGTTATTCCGTAGGTGTTCGTTTCAAGATTTGACGTTGATAATTTTTTAAAATCCCATCCCAGCACGGTCATTATTCCTCCAAAAATCAAAAGTCCTGTAAGCGTCAGCGCAGCGGCTGTAATAATCCAGATCTTTACACTTGTTTTCATTATGCCGCCTCCTTTTTAATAAAGCAGTTTTTGATTCCGACAGCGATCTTCCCTGTCAGAGAGGCAGCTCCCTTTGTTGCTGCACAGCATCCGAAGAAGGAAAAGATCGAAAGTCCCGCAAAAAGCACACCGCATCCAATGATTGCAATACCGGCAAACAAATTGGCGTTAACTATAAGAATAGCTCCAGCTGCCACGCCGCCTGCGAAGGTAGCGGCAAGGGTAGCAAAAATTGCCCAGAAGGAAGCGATGACAGCCCAAAGGGACGCATAGATTGAAAATACGACGGCAAGAAGCGCGATGCCCAGGGAAAGCCAGATAGGAAAGCCGCAGATCAAAAGAGAAATCTCCCACGCCTTCAGCCTTCTTTTCGGCTTTATTCTTTCCTTTGCGATTTTCACAAGGGGAGTTTCCGCCACTATCTGCTCTACTATTTTTTCAACAGGTCCGAGCTCTGCAACTGCCGCCTCCTCCGAAAGACCGTCCTCAATACGGTCGTCTATCATCTCAATATAAAACATCAGGCGCTCCCCGATATCCTCAGGGGGCAATCCGCAAAGCCCGCTGTTCAGCTTTTCAATAAATTCCCATTTAGTCATTGCTCTCGTCCTCCTTTGTTACGAATTTATATATAGCCATGATCTCGTTCCATTCCGATTTAAAATCCTCAATGCGCTGAATGCCCTCGTCTGTGATATGATAATACTTTCTCAGTCTGCCGCCATGCTCTGCAGTTTTAACTGTCAGCATATTGGCCGCCTCAAGGCGCTTGAGGATGGTATAAAGGGTAGATTCGGAAAGCTCGATATAAGGCTTCATATCCTTGATGATCTTGTAGCCGTAGGAATCCTCGTTCTTTATAGCCGCCAGGACGCATACGTCCAGAAGTCCGCGCTTTAATTGAATGTCCATAATAAACTCCGCAAAGCCGCCAAAGCGGCGCTTGAAAATATTGAAACCCGACCGGGTTTGAAAAACAAAAATGGGTTGGGTCCCATTTTCAGGGAGAGCTCGGCGCAAAAAGTGAAGTGCGATTTTTGCGTACTGAATTTTTACGCATACCTCCGTTAGTGTAATACATCGTAACACGAAGTATTGGTTTTGTCAATGCTTTTTGAAAAATTCTCTGCTTACAGAATCTGTCTTTCGCCCTGTCGCAGCAGTACTGTTTGTTGTTTTTTGTTAATAAACATTGATTATTGTAAGTTATAGTGGTAAAATATATTATTATACCTTTTTTGGCTTGGGTGTTTATGCGATATGATCGATGCACACTGCCCCTGCCTTTGAAAAATTCAGACAGTTTAATTTAAGGAATCTTATATATGAGCAATGTAGTTAAAACAAATTATTATAATCAGGACTGCGGTTTATCGGAAAAGCTGTCCGCCCACAGAAGCAGAGAGCTCCACAAGGCATTTTCCGTCTTTCTCCACGACGGCAACGGAAATATGCTTATCCAGAAACGTGCAAAGGGCAAGTACCATTCAGGCGGTCTTTGGACAAATGCCTGCTGCAGTCACCCTCTTTCCGAGGACGTACGTGCTGAGGCTATGCAAAGAATGACCGAGGAGCTGGGCTTTTCCTGTGATATCGAATTTATTGACGAATTTGTATATTACACGGAGTTTGACAACGGCATCAGCGAGTTTGAGCTTGACTGCGTGTTTATCGGAGAATGCGAAAACAGACCGATAGAGTCCTTTGACGAGTCGGAGGTCGAGCAAATCAGGTGGATTAGCATAGAGGATTTGCTTTCGGACGTATGCGCAAATCCCGCCGACTATTCCAGATGGTTTATAACCGCACTTTATATAGTTGTGCGCCATCTGAATCAGAAGAAGAAATGAACAAAAGCATACTTTTAAAATCCGTCGGCTATATGGCTGTGGTTTTCTCAGCCGTTGCTGCCATAATTCTTGACCTTGGCAGCGACAAGCTCTTTTTTTCACTGCTGCTTTCCTTACCCGTAAGCATGCTGATATCCAACGTTATTCACGAGCTTGGACATTTTCTGTTTTGCAAGGTCTTCGGGCTGAAGGTGACACGGATAGTCATCGGCTTTATTCAATATGAAGCAGCAAGCAGAAAAATAAGCCTTGGGGGCAGCTGCTTTCTGAGCGGTAAATGCGGCTTTGTGATATCCGATGATTTAAAGCCTGCAGCCTGCTTCTTCGTTTTTATGGGCGGAGTAATACTCAATGCAATCACCGCTGTCATCGGTGCGATTCTGCTGTGCATCGGAGCCGATTTTATACTGATTTATTCCCTTACCGCTTGCTGTATGCTGAACGTATTGGCAAACGGAGTGTATCACAAAAGCACAGACAGAAAATTTTTGAAAGAATATATTCAAAAAAGCAAGGAGGTTAAATAATTGTTCGGATATTTTAAGTTCAATGAAAGATATTCCACCTACGAGATGCAAAACGTATATAAAAACTATTATTGCGGCACCTGCTTTGCTTTGCAATATCATTACGGAGAGCTGGCAAGATTTCTTTTAAGCTATGATGTCACCCTTTTCGCAATTATCATGAAGCTGCATAAAAGCCCCATGTGCGACAGGCTGAAATGCTCAGGACAGTCAAAATGCAAAAAGCAGCTTTTCCTTGATGAGGGCTGGAAAAAGATCGCCGCATTGAATATTCTGCTGGCGGCAGAAAATCTGCGGGATGATATTGAGGACAGCAAGTCTCTGAAGGCTGCCGCAGCACAGCTTATTTACGGCAGAATTTTCAAAAAGGCTAAAAAGGATTTCCCCGAGCTCTCAGCATGCATCAGCGCAGGATATAAGAAGATTCTGGAATACGAAAAAGCCGACAAGAGCCTTCTTGAGCTTGCGGAGTGCTTTGCTGAAATGATGGTCAGCACGGCAGATACGGCCTTTTCTGTAGACGAAACTCAGAGAGATTTTATTCACGAGATAAGCAGATGGCTGTACGTTATAGACGCTTTGGATGATTACACCAAGGATGCGAAAAAGGGAGATTTCAACCCCATCGTGCAAAAGGGCGTTTCCTTTAAGGACTATATCAACGCAAATTACGTGGAAATGCAGGAGCTTGTGGCAGACCTTAGCCATCAGTATTCCGAGTTTATCAAAAAGTATGACAACGGATGTGTTGAGGAGCAAATACTGTGCTCTATCATAAGGGATACCATCCCTTCAAACACAGCTATGATATTCAATGAGGTCAAGCAGAATATGAGGCTGAAAAAGTCAGGAAGCGTATGGAGAAGAGTTTTATGAGAAGATTTTCTATACATATTTCAACAGATGATACAAGGGAGTGTATCACGAATTTCAAAAAGCTGCTTGATGCCGTAGCATCCGATGAAAAAACCACCTACGAAATCACCGTCGACGTATCGGGCATGGAAAAAGCAATCTCCGATACAATTTCAAAGCTGATAAAAGCCGAGCAGGAATACGGAGAAGGTCATAAGGCTATCTTCAAAAATATCATCAGCTGTCAGTATCATCAGCTAAACAAAAAAGTGCTCGGATGTATACTGAGATACGGCGCAGACGTTATCATTCAGTATTTCGGCAACCCCGAAAAGGACAAAGATCTTTTCAAGGCTATAAAGAAGCTGCAAAAGCAAAATATCCCCTATTATCTTAACGTAATCTGTGAATCCGATGAGGTATGCGACAGCTACCTGAATCTGAAGAAAACCTCCTGTGCCTTTGAGATTGCAAATGTACTGTCTGCAGATATCGACCTTATTAAGGAATTTGACGATTGGTGCGCTCAGGAAAGCTGCTGCCCCACCTTCAAGACCTTTGAGGACATTCTTTACAGACTGCTTCTTGGCTACACCCACAGAGATTGCCGCCACAGCTCCTGCCTCGGAAAAAGAGTTTGCATGAAATCAAACGGCGATCTGTATTTTTGCCACTCATATAGCGAAAGCGCCTTTCTCAAAAACGTTTCCGAGGTTAAAGGACTTTCCGATATATTCGAGTCGGATAACTTTGGCAAGGTTTTATTCCAAAGCCTTGAAAAAAGAAATAAATGCAAGGGCTGCAGCGGCTTTTCCGTATGCTTCTCCGGCTGTCCCCTTTTGACTGAGGGCAGCGACACGGGCTGCACAGAGGAAAAATACTGCAAGCTGGTTAGCCATATTGCAGAGTATCTCCACGAAAAGCTTGACGTAAAGCACGAGCTTTTTGAAAATCCTGTTATAAGGAAAATGGTTCTGGTTTCGATTGCCTATAAGGGCAAGCTTGAAATAAACACTCTTAATAAGGAGGTGAAAGCATGAGCAATATTGAGAAGATGCTGGCTGCATATGATTCTCAGACCGATGCTGCAACAGATAACGAGAAGGAAATCGTTACTGATTCCTGCTGCGATCTTTGCTGCGACGGTTGCGTTTGTTGTTCTTACTTTATAGACGGCCGTTGTTTCTAAAACAACAAATATGTATATGCCCGGCATAATATCAAGGTATTATGTCGGGTATATAACGAAACAAGCGAGAGAATAAATGAAAAATAAAGAAAGAATAAAAGACCTCACTTATGCTGCGATGATGGTTGCAATTTTTGTTGCAGCTCACTTTATTTTCCCTGCAAACAACAGCGGCATTCAAAGCTTACTGAGTACAATAACACCGATACCGATAGCAGTATACTGCTCTTTTGTTGCCTTCAGAAAAAGCATTACGGTCTGCGCTGCGGCTTTTTTTCTGACGCTGCTGTTTTTCGATCCCGTGATGGTAGTTTCCTTTATAGTACCGAGCCTTATCTTCGGTGCTGTGCTGGGAGCTATGCTGAAAAAGGGACTTTCCTTTTGGAAAATGCTGTTGCTTATATGCCTGAGCATAGGATTCAACCTTTATGAAATCTATCTCAACTGCCTGATAACGGGAGTTGATTTCATCGAGGTAAACCTTCAATCCGTTCAGATGAGCGTTGACGTAACGGCGGAATTTTTCGAAAGCATAAATAAGCAGATGCTTTTTGACCTGAACGTTGCATTTTTGCCCTTAATGCTTATTATAGGCGGAACGTTAAAAACTGTTGTCACCTGTTATTTGTCTGTAATAATCGTTGAACGTCTGTACGGCAGGAAGGTCGAGCATTTTGAACTTGAATATTATACGTCATCCTCAATTTATATTGAGGTGGCTGTTTTAAGCATATATACCGTTACTGTAGCTTTATGGACCTTGATCCTTACGGATATCATACCCTATCTGTTCATATACAGTGTTTTACTTGATCTTACGCTGTTTTTTGTGCTTTTCTATTATGGAATGATACACAGAAAGATCACAAAGGGCTTTGCGGATAATAAAGTCAGATATTTCCTTATATCAATACTGTTTATGAGTATGTTCTTTATTATTTCGCCTGTAGCTGCGATAAGCAAGATCGTCAAAAAGAGGAGAAGCAAATGAATAATATTCCGAAGCATATTGCGATCATCATGGACGGCAACGGAAGATGGGCAAAGAGCAAGGGCATGAACAGAACCGAGGGACATATCGAGGGCGAAAAGGTATTTCGCAAGGTATGTACCGATGCCGAGGCACTGGGCGTTGATATATTGACTGTTTTTGCGTTTTCAACCGAAAACTGGGAGCGCTCCGAGGAAGAGGTCAATAAGATAATGGCGGTGCTTAAAAAGTATTTTGCCTCATGCAGAAGCTTTGCCGAAAGAAGCAATTATAAAATCAAGGTGTTGGGCGAAAGAGAATGCCTGAGCGATGAGCTGAATAAGGTTATCTCCGCAGCGGAAAGCGCCACAGCAGATAACAGCGGATTGCTTATACAGATCGCCATAAACTACGGCGGCAAAAACGAGATCATAAGAGCAGTAAATAAGCTGATAAAAAAGAACGTCTCATCCATTACGGAGCAGGACGTTGAGGATAATCTGGATACCTTCGGCTGCTGCGCCCCCGACCTTCTGATAAGAACGGGCGGCGAGGTCAGACTGTCAAACTTCATGATCTGGCAATTAGCCTATACGGAGCTGTATTTCACAGACGTTCTGTGGCCCGATTTCGATAAATCGGAGCTGATACGGGCGATAGAATACTATCAGGGCCGTGAAAGAAGATTTGGAAAAATAAACTGAAAAGGCCTTGCCCTCGGCAAGGAGCCTCCAAAAAGACAGAAAAAAGAACAGGGCAATGCCCTGTTCTTTTTTGATTCTTTTTAAATTACTGAGCTGCTCTTATGGAGGTCAGAATATCGTTTGCAAGAGGAAGAAGATTCTTTTCCTTTGTATCGATTTTTATAACCTTACCGCTGCACTGTATTTCCACATAAAACTCTGCGCCCTTACCCTCTTTTTTAATGGGCTTGATAGAAGTGATTTTTTTGGTGGGAATCAAGGACACGTCAGTACCCTTCATATAAAAGAGCACAGTGTTGTTATATCTCAATTCGCCGCCCTTTGTGAGGGAGCTTTTTTCGGTATTCTCAAGAGAGCTTTCAATAGCAGAAATATCACCGATGCTCTGTGCAGAGCTTAATACCTCGTTAAAGGTTTTATTGGTGAAAATATCCTTGACGGATGAGATAAGCAAATATAGAAAAATCAAGCCGACCAGGATAAACATACAGGAAACGACCCAGCCCGGAATGGGAATACCCACGTCGGAGAATCTGAATCCGAAGCGCCAATCGTTATCGGGCGAGAGCATATTGTTAACAGCAAGCAAAACGCTGATCGGCACTACGGCAAGGCTGATAACAGACCATAAAATATTTTTATTTCGGATTTTCTTTTTTACTGAATCAAAAAACATAAAAATCCCTCCTTTTGTTTTTTCCATAATAACACAAAATTCGCAGCTTTTCAATAGTGTTGAGCTATAGCTTCATCCCATAATGCGTTGCGGTGGGAGTGAAGTGCAACGATAAAACAAGTTTTGATACGGGATGCGGGCTGTTGCAAAGTTACATTGAAATGCCCCTGTCTGTTTAGTTGAAAAAGCTTTTATACTTTTTAATGAGTTTTTCATCGGACCAATAGAATTCGCTTTTAGGAGCATAAATGTCTTTTTTAAAAGTGTATCCGGCAAAATATCCTTGGGGATAGGGCGCCAGTTCACCGGTATAGGTTTGTAAAAACAACAAACATGTTTCTGCGGATTCTGATGGAGTATACATAGATATTGTTTTATAGCACTCGTAATAACCGTGCTTATTTTCAAAATATACCGTTACTTTACGTGAGGGGAGCCCGTGTATTGTTTCAATTCTCGTTCTCTTAAATCTTTCCGAAAATAAGGTGTGCAGATCGTCGTCTGTAGGATTTAAAAAAGTTTTTTCACCAAATTCATTGTAATTAAAGTTCTTATCACTATAATCCTTGTCAGTATCACCGTAAATGACAGAACGATAACCGTTTGCATCTTTTGGGAAAACAAAAACTACGTGGCGTTTATTATACCATTGAGAAGCATCGGCAAAATCTTCCATATTCCAATCAAATGAGAAAACGTATTCAGCGGTTTCTGATTTATTATGATCTTTTAATATTAAATCCAGTTTTTTCATGATTTCCTGAGACGGTCTGTAAAAATGGGACATTTTTAATCGCTGAGCCAGAATATAATCCAACAATTCTTTTCCGGTTGTGACGTGATCGGGAATATATAATTTTTCGTATTCTGTTTTCTTACGTTTATGATAAGTAATTTTACAAACAACAAGGCGCTGTTCAGTTGAAAATGCTATTTCATAATCTTCGTGAGCAGCACCACGCACCATTTTCTTTCCTATGTAAAAGTAAGAATGCCATAATTTTTCTTCATTCTTATCCTTTTGTACGTAGCGATCAGTTTCCGAGTTTACGTGTTTATTTGTGCTCTTCTTAAATATTCCCATATGCTATATCTCCAAAATAATTTTTACTATTATATTTCATTCATATTATACCATTAAGCATTTTGCTTTTCAATGAAATCATTCTTTTTCAAAATGAAACCAATCTTTTGTGCCGAAGTAGCGAAAAGCGAGCCTGCAAGCAGGCAAAGCTCGAATCGATGAGCTTCAATCGCATAAATAAAAGCACGGCATAAGCCGTGCTTTTATTTATGTGGTCGGAGTGACAAGATTCTGAACCGGTTTTTCGCCAAAGTTTAACCGTAAATATAGACAGCGCAGCGAAAAACGAGCCAACAAGTTGGCAAAGTTCGAATCGCCAAGTACAACGATAAAACAAAAAACGGAGCAGTGCTCCGTTTTTGTTTTATGGTCGGAGTGACAAGATTCTGAACCGGTTTTTCGCCAAGGTTTAACTATAAATAAAGATAGCATAGCGAAAAACTAGCCAACAAGTTGGCAAAGTTCGAATCGATAACGCAGATAAAAAGAAAGAACAGGGCAAATGCCCTGTTCTTTCTTTTGGTCGGAGTGACAAGATTCGAACTTGCGACTTCTGCGTCCCGAACGCAGCGCTCTACCAAACTGAGCCACACCCCGAAGGTATATTAAAATTTTATTTAAACTTAGGTCGTTAGATGCAGCGCTCGTCCGTTTGCGGTACCCGAAATTATCAGCTCAGCTTACGCTTCGCATAATTTCGACCGCGGCACCCTCACTCGGTCGCTTCATCCTCCACAGGAGGCGCTCCCTCGTTCGTCCAAACTGGGCCACACCCCGTAACTATATTATTTTATCACAGCGTCATCTTATTGTCAACTGATAAAACATAAAATCATACCCCCTAATTTTCTGTGCCTCAAAGGGATTGAGTTCAAAGATAAGATGAATTGTAGGGGCGACCATTGGTCGTCCGCACATCTGCACGATAACAAAAACTTTTTAAACAAAATCATTTTAAGCTTATATAATAATTGTTCAAAAAAACGGACGACCGATGGTCGCCCCTGCAAAATATTCCTTGCTCTTTATTATATCCGTATTTACCAACTGAATACTTTGATCCGTCACCCCTCCGCTTTTACTCGAATATACTGTCCTTGAAGAACTGCTTTCGTTCTTCAGATGTTAAAATTGGGGCACCGCCCCAAGGAAAGGTATTCCATGAATGATATTTTCCCGGCCTTTCTTATGGCGCTCTTTGCGGGGCTCAGCACCGGTATCGGCAGTATAATCGCTGTCCTTTCAAAAAACACGAATCCTAAGTTTATGTCCATGACTCTCGGCTTTTCCGCAGGGGTCATGATGTACGTTTCCCTCACCGAAATCGCCTCCAAGGCAACGGATGCTCTCGCCTCTGCCTTTGGCGCACGGGGCGGCGGAGCGTTCTTTTTACTCTCCTTTTTCGGCGGAATTTTACTTATAGCTCTCATCGGCCGCTTCATTCCCTCCTTTGAGGGGGAGAGAGCTCAAAAATGCTTCCAAAGGGATAAGTCCGTCTGCAATTCTCAGCTGATGAGAACAGGCCTCTTCTGCGCCTTTGCCATAGCTATGCACAATTTCCCCGAGGGGATGGCAACCTTCGTTTCCGCCCTTCGGGACCCGGGCATTGCTCTTCCCGTGGTGGTTGCCATTGCCATACACAACATCCCCGAGGGCATTGCCGTTGCCGCTCCCGTTTTTCGGGCAACGGGGTCTCGCAAAACCGCCTTTTGCGTATCCTTCCTGTCAGGTCTTGCAGAGCCTGTGGGAGCGCTGTTTTGCTGGCTCATACTGATGCCCATTATGTCCGACACCGTTTTCGGCATCATATTTGGCGCCTGTGCGGGCATAATGGTTTATATATGCATCGATGAAATTATCCCCGCCGCCGAGGATAATTCTCATCACGGCTTAGCTGTCCTCGGCTTTGTTTTCGGAATGGCTGTCATGGCGCTGAGCCTTCTGCTCTTTGTCTGAATCGATCGCCGCAGAGTATTTTACTTTGCGGTGATTGACTTTTATCGGGGTATGATTTATAATAAATCTAATCTTTCACAGGAGCTATGTTTATGAAAATCAAAGCTGTTTTATTCGATCTTGACGGAACTCTGCTTTCCATGAATCAGGATCATTTTATAGACACATATCTCAAGGGTCTTGCTACCCACCTCGCTCCCCACGGATATGATCCCAAATTATTTGCAAAAGCTTTATGGACAGGCACCGGTGCCGTTATCAAAAACAACGGCGAGAAGCGCAACGAGGAGGTTTTCTGGGACGTATTTTCAAGGTTTTTCCCCGACCGCGATCTTAACTGCGATATCAAGTATTTTGATGAATTTTATCAGAATAAGTTCGACTCCGTGAAGGACGTTGTTGTAAAGGACGAGCCCCTTTCAAGAGAGGTTATCGACTACGTTAAAAAAAGAGGACTGAGAACAGCCCTTGCAACAAACCCTCTTTTCCCCTCAATAGCAACAGAAAAGCGCATTGCCTGGGCAGGTCTTTCTCCCGACGATTTCGAGTTTTTCACCTCCTATGAGAACTCAAGCTATTCAAAGCCCAACCTTGATTATTACAGATGGGTGGTTTCCAAAATGGGGCTTTCCTTTGAGGAATGCCTTATGGTTGGCAACGACGTTTCCGACGATATGGTGGCAAGAGAGCTTGGTATGAAGGTCTTTCTTTTAACAGACAACCTTATCAACAAGGAGTCTGCCGATATTTCCGCATTCCCAAACGGCAGCTTCAAGGAGCTTATGGAGTACATTGATTCAATAGCATAAAGAAATGGGCTGTCGCCACATGGCGACAGCCCATTTTTAATTATTCTCCGCCGGCAATGATTCGCTTCAGAAGGTTCGTATCTATTGCGTTGATCTTTCCGTCGCCGTTTATATCACTTGCCGCTAACATATATGATCCTTCATCGGGGATGATGTTTCCGATCAATATGCGCTTCAGATAATTTGAGTCCATGCTTGTTATGCGTCCGTCCTCATCAAGATCGCCTGTCATGACCTCTCCGCTGATATCCTTATTGCAAACCGTGCAATAGCCGTACAGGTAGGAATGCTTACAGGGAACGGAGCAAATGATGCATGCACCGTCTGAAAAATCATGATCACACTCAACTCCGCAGATAGAGCAGAAGCCGTCAGCATATCTATGGTTATGCTCCGTGATATGATTACAAAGAGCGCACACATAGTCCACGTAGATATGATCGGGAATTACTGTATAAAGTCGGCTGTTTGAATACGTTTCGGCGGTGGAGCCGCAATTTTCATAGCCCTTATATACCTTGGCACCGCCGGGAACGGGGATGGGCTCCGTTCCTATAAGCTGACCGAAGCTTTCACCGAGAAGGTATGCTACCTCGCCGCTTGCGAGCTGCTCTTCGCTTACTATGATAGTTTCTTTATAATTTTTACTGAGATTGCCTATTCCGATTTCGGCTGTACCTGCGAGGAAATAACAGTTTTTTACGTAATTAACATAAAGATAGCCGACAATAGCACCCACATTGGTGCTTCCGTTTACGCTGCCTACGTTCAGACAGTTTTCTATACGTGAAGAAGAGGTTTCGCCTACTACGCCGCCGATACCAACTCCGACACAGTCGATCACCGCTGCATTGACACAGTTTGTGATTCTGCCGCTAAGATATCCGACGATACCGCCAACGTAGGATTGCGCTCTGAAATAAGAGTTTTCCAGGGTAATGTTGGAAATTTTTCCGGTAGCGTATCCGAATAAACCGACGTATAACGATAGGAAGTCATTATAATACAGTCCGCTTATCTTATGATTTGCGCCGTCAAAGTTGCCTTTAAAGTAGTTGGCATTGTTTCCGATGGGGGTCCAGCTGACAAATGAGCCGTCTGCCCCGCCGCCTGCAACGTCGCCCTCGTTTACTACGATATCATTTACAAGAGCTCCGTTTATTGTATTATTGCCCGAATTTACCTGCTCGGCAAACCAATAAAGCTGACCTGCATTGCCTATCAGATAGCAGGAGTCGCTTTCGGAGTATTCTGCATGCTCAAGGGACTTGCAATGAGAGCAGTAGCCGTTGATGAAATCGTTGACCTGGCAGGGGAGAGAGCAAATACAGCACAAAGAGTCAATGTATTCCCCGTGGCTGCAGGGGATGGAGCATACAGTGCAGATGCCGTTTTCCCAGATATGGTCAACAGGCACCGTATTGGAATACTCGGGCTCGTTTTTGCAGGATCCGATGAAGCCGTAGTATACCTTAGTACCACCGAGAACGGGTAAGGGATCCGTTCCTAAAGTCTGACCGAAGCCTTCACCGAGAAGGTATGCAACCTCACCCGAAGCAAAGCTCTCAGCGCTTTTCTTTTCTGCCGCACCCGCAACGTCCGCGCCGGCAATGCCGCCGCAGCCCTCGCAGTCACCCGTGCAAAGATAATAGTTGTTTTCGACGATGCTACTGTCGGAAGTGTAGATCGCTGTGCCGATTATAGCACCCGAAGGGGCATTTTTGCAGATGACATTTCCCAAATTGTAACAAGATCTTACAGTGCCGCTGTATTTATGTTCACCGACTATTCCGCCTGCGCCGCTTTTTTCGCATGAAACGTCTCCGATATTGATACAATTGGAAATAACACCGCTGCTATCACCTGCAATACCGCCTGCGTTGTAGCCGGAGGGGTTCGATATGCATACATCGGCTTCGTTGATACAACCGTCTGTAAGGGAATCGGTAGATGCGGAGCCGACTATTCCTCCCACAGAGAAATATCCGTAGCCTATGACCGTACCGCTGACAAGTCGGATCGTAGCCATGTCGTTCTGTG
>JAZRRC010000050.1:0-3835 GCA_045650355.1 Candidatus Avispirillum sp.
AGAGTTCGACTATTCCACCGTTCACGCCGTAACCACCATCAAGAACTCGGGTTACGAGGCGATCATCATCAACAACAACCCCGAAACCGTTTCGACCGACTATACAACCGCCGATAAGCTCTATTTCGAGCCCCTCACTCCCGAGGACGTTATGAACATCATCGAGTTTGAGAAGCCCGAGGGCGTTATCGCTTCTCTCGGCGGTCAGACTGCTATCAACCTCGCTCAGCCCCTCTTTGATCGCGGAGTTAAGACCATCGGCACAGACTGTGCTGCTATCGACCGTGCAGAGGACCGTAACGAGTTTGAAAACCTTCTTAACGAGCTTAACATCCCCCGTGCAAAGGGTAAGGCTGTAACAAACCTTGAGGACGGTATTTCCGCTGCTGCTGAGATCGGCTACCCCGTTCTCGTTCGTCCCTCCTTCGTTCTTGGCGGTCGTGCAATGCAGATCGTTGCAAACGAGGAGCAGCTCCGCCACTACCTCAGAACAGCCGTTGAGATCGACGAGGACAAGCCCGTTCTTGTTGACAAGTACATCCAGGGCCGTGAGGTTGAGATCGACGCTATCTGCGACGGTCGCGACGTATTCGTTCCCGGTATCATGGAGCTTGTTGAGCGTACAGGCGTTCACTCCGGTGACTCCATCTCCGTATATCCTCCCTTCTCCATCTCCGATAAGGTAAAGGGCATCATCCTTCAGTATGCTAAGAAGCTGGGTATGGGCATCGGCATCGTAGGTCTCTTCAACATCCAGTTCATCGTTGACGATAACGACAACGTATATATCATCGAGGTTAACCCCCGTTCCTCCAGAACTGTTCCCTTCCTTTCCAAGGCAACAGGCTACTCCCTTGCAGACATCGCAACTGAGGTTATCCTCGGCAAGAGCCTCAAGGAGCAGGGCATCTTCGATATCTATCCCGACGAAAAGGACCGCTGGTACATCAAGGTTCCCGTATTCTCCTTCAACAAGATCCGCGGACTTGACGCTTACCTCTCTCCCGAAATGAAGTCCACAGGTGAGGCTATCGGCTACGACGACAAGCTCAACCGTGCACTTTATAAGGCTCTTCAGGCTTCCGGTATGCACCTCCAGAACTACGGTACTGTATTTGCAACCATCGCTGACAAGGATAAGGAGGAGGCACTTCCCCTTATCAGAAGATTCTATATGCTTGGCTTCAACATCGAGGCTACTGAGGGCACTGCAAAGTTCCTTAAGGAGAACGGAATCCGTACTCATGCTCTCGGCAAGATCAGCGACGGCAGCGAGGAGATTCCCGAGGCACTCCGTCAGGGTCACATCGCATACGTTATCAACACACGTGACATCGGCTCTCAGGGCAGCGCAAACGACGGCTACGAGATCCGCCGCTACGCTATCGAGAACAACGTAACAATGTTCACAGCTCTTGATACTGTTAAGGTTCTCCTTGACGTTCTTGAGGAAACAACACTTACAATCTCCACCATCGATGCTTAATCGCAAAGAAGGGTTTGAAAATGAAACAGAGCTTTTTTGAAATAATTGAAAACCGTGCCCTTACAGACAGCGTAATGCTTATGCGCCTTAAGGGTGATACATCCGCAATTACCGGCCCCGGACAGTTCGTCAACGTCAAGCTTGACGGACTGTTCCTGAGACGCCCTATCTCCGTTTGCGACTGTCAGGGCGATATCCTCACCCTTATCTACAAGGTAGTAGGCAAGGGAACTGAGGTTATGAAGGAAATGACAGGCGGCAAGCTCGATATTCTCACAGGTCTCGGCAACGGCTACAATATGACAAAGTCCGGCGAAAGCGTCCTCGTTATCGGCGGCGGCGTTGGCGTTCCTCCCATGTATATGCTTGCCCGTCTCCTTCGCGAAGAGGGTAAGAAAGTAACAGCGATCCTCGGCTTTAACACAAAGTCTGAGATCTTCTACGAGGAAGAATTCAAGGCTCTCGGCTGCGAAACTCTCGTTTGCACAGCTGACGGCTCTTACGGAGTGAAGGGATTCGTTACAGATGCTATGAAGGGTCTTTCCTATGATTACTTCTACACCTGCGGTCCCGAGCCTATGCTCAAGGCAGTTTACAATGCAACAGAGGTTTCCGGTCAGTTCAGCTTCGAGGAGCGCATGGGCTGCGGCTTCGGCGCTTGCATGGGCTGCTCCTGCAAGACTCTCTACGGTAACAAGCGAATCTGCAAGGAAGGTCCTGTCCTTGAGAAGGAGGAGATCATATGGGAAAAGTAAACACTAAAGTTAATCTTCTCGGTATCGAGCTTGATAACCCCATTATCCCCGCAAGCGGAACCTTTGGCTACGGCTATGAGTTTGCAGAGCTTTACGATATCAACATCCTCGGCACGTTCTCCTTCAAGGGAACAACAAAGGATCCCCGCTTCGGCAACCCCACACCCAGAATCGCTGAGTGTCCTGCAGGCATGATCAATGCCGTAGGTCTCCAGAACCCCGGTGTTGAAAAGGTTGTTACAGAGGAGCTTCCCCGCCTCGCAAAGTGCTTTAACAAAAAGGTTATGGCAAACGTTGGCGGCTTCTCCGTTGAAGAATACGTTTACACTGCAAAGAAGCTTGATGCTTGCGAGCAGGTAGGCTGGCTTGAGGTAAACATCAGCTGTCCCAACGTTCACGGCGGCGGCGTTAACTTCGGCTCTTATCCCGAGTCTGCAGCTGAGATCATCGCAGCAGTTAAGAAGGAAACAACAAAGCCCGTTATCGCAAAGCTTTCTCCCAACGTTACAGACATCGTTGCAATTGCAAAGGCAGTTGAAGCGGCAGGCGCTGACGGCATAAGCCTTATCAATACTCTTCTCGGTATGAGAATCAACCTTAACAACCGCAAGCCCATTATCGCAAACAAGATGGGTGGCTTCTCCGGAAGCGCTATCCTTCCCGTTGCGGTAAGAATGGTATATCAGGTTGCAAACGCAGTGAATGTTCCCGTTATCGGTATGGGCGGCGTTACAAGTGCTGAGGACGTTCTCGAGCTTATGATGGCAGGTGCGACAGCGGTTGAAGTGGGTGCGGCAAATCTTGTTGACCCCTTTGCATCCCGCGACATCGTTCTCGATCTTCCCCGCGTTATGGAAAAATACAGAATCAATGACATAAATGAAATTATAGGAGTGTGCAAATAATGGGTAGAGACGTTATTATCGCTTGTGACTTCGCAAGCGCAGAGCAGACATTTAATTTTCTTGATAAATTCACAGGCAGAAAGCCTTTCGTAAAGATCGGTATGGAGCTCTTCTATGCAGAAGGCCCCGCAATCGTTAAGGAGATCAAGGCACGAGGCCACAAGATCTTCCTCGACCTCAAGCTTCACGATATCCCCAACACAGTTAAGAAGTCTATGGCTGTTCTTTCCGGCCTTGACGTTGACATGACAAACCTCCACGCTGCAGGCACAAAGAGAATGATGGAGGGCGCACTCGAGGGTCTTACACGTCCCGACGGCACACGTCCCCTTCTCATCGCTGTAACTCAGCTCACATCCACAGACCAGGAGACAATGGAGGCTGACCTTCTCATCAAGGAGCCTATCGACAAGGTTGTTATGCACTACGCTTCCAACGCAAAGGAAGCAGGTCTTGACGGCGTTGTTTGCTCTCCCCTTGAGGCTGGCAAGGTTCACGATACATGCGGCGCAGGCTTCCTCACAGTAACTCCCGGTGTTCGCTTTGCAGACGGCGATATCGGCGACCAGAAGAGAGTTATGACTCCCGCTGAGGCTAAGAAGATCGGTTCTGACTACATCGTGGTAGGCCGTCCCATCACAGCAGCTGAGGACCCTGTTGCAGCGTATGAGCGCTGCGTGGCAGAATTC
>JAZRRC010000051.1:0-1708 GCA_045650355.1 Candidatus Avispirillum sp.
GGCACTTCTTGCAGGAGATGCACTTCTTAATACTGCATTTGAGGTTATGACAGATGCGTCAAAGAGTCTTAATAAGAATGATATTCTGGCGATGGCATCTGTGGGAAGAGCCGCAGGCTCTCACGGTATGATTAACGGACAGGTAAGAGACCTTGAGCTTATGGCTTCAAAGGATGCTACGGAGGAAAAGCTGATAGCCCTTATTGAGCAAAAGACAATGGCTCTTATGATGACAAGTGTAGAGTGCGGAGCACTCGTATCAGGAGTATCGGATGATACTATGAAGGAGCTTATGGAATTTGCATATAATCTCGGAATTGCCTTTCAGATAAGAGATGACTTTGAGGATGAAGAGGAGGATATGGCAGAAGCCCAGAACAGTCCGAACTTCATCAATACTCTCGGAAGAGATAAGGCAAAGGAAAAGCTTGTTTCCTATTCCGACAGAGCAAAGGAAATCATATCGGGATATCCGAACAATGAGTTTATAAAAGGTCTTCTGGACTTTTTGTTTTAGTTAAAATACGGTGGTGCAGTATCCTAGTCAGGACTGTCAACTTCTAAGGTGGGCCTAAAAATCCACTAAAGGGCATATCGATGAAGTTCCTTGTGTTTGCTTCTTACGCCCAGTTTGGGGCAGATGCTGGGAGTTAAGGTTTAAGGGCGAGCCGCAATGGCATGCGGGCGTTGACCCTTTTTCCGTGGAGACCGGAATTCGTAGCTTTTGGGTAAGGGGTTTTGAGTATCGGGGTCATCTGACCCTTTGAAACCAAGATTTCCTTATCCATGCCGTTTGGTGTTCTTGTATTTGAGAACTAAGTTACGGTTCAGGATAAAACCTGCTATGCGGTGTGGGTAACAAACATGCTGTGTGCAGTGTAGCCTGCCTTGAGTGGCTATGGTGGATGACCGTTCACATCGCACAGCAATGGCCGTTGCTGTGTCGGTTATTGCATCTGAAACCATATCTGCAAAAGAGGCTAAGAGTTGATAAGACTGTGAGGAAAACTCCTAGGCTGTTTTAGACAGGGGATTGCAGTACGGACTAAGTGGTAATTCAGCAAAGCTGACGGCGACGCAGCAGGCTGTGCTTCAAATGGGAACGGCCGCTTTGGCGACGAGGCGGTAGCACAGCGGGAAATCCGGCTGAACCTAAGCCGTAAATTTTACTCTGTTTATTGCCACCGTTTTTATATATTTATACAAAAGGATAGAGTATGAAAAAAATTGATTTATGGCCCATTAAAATTACAATAGCAGCATTTATTATATCAATGATTATGGCTATCGTCACAAACGGTTTTTCGGACGGGGTCAATATTGTTGTTGCATTTTTGATTTTGCTTCTGGTAATTTTACTGGGTATTATTTTTGATATTCTGGGACTCGCGGTCACGATTGCGGATGAAATGCCGTTCCATTCAAGGTCAACAAGAGGACTTAAGGGAAGTCCCGAGGCAATAAAGCTGATACGAAACGCAGGAAAGGTTTCGAGCTTTTGTAACGATGTAATCGGTGATATTGCGGGGGTGCTTTCGGGAGGACTTGCGGCATCTATTGCGGCAACTCTTTTTAAGATGTATCCGCTTCTTCCCGCAACATTTATAAGTATGCTTCTTACAGCCATTGTTTCTGCACTGACCGTAGGTGGCAAGGCGGCAGGAAAGGGTGTTGCAAAGAAGCATTGCGATACCATAGTTATGAATAT
>JAZRRC010000052.1:0-12922 GCA_045650355.1 Candidatus Avispirillum sp.
GGACACTTGTATTCCTGAAGAACTGCCAATTGTTTTTCTCCTTATTCTTCTGCGTTGCGGAAAGGCCATTTTACACGACCGTCCGCAAACGATTGCTTATTCTGTAAAATCTGATTTTTTACTTGGCGTCGCTGTCGTCAAAAATGTCACCGCATTCGGGACAGAACTTGGGAGGATTCTTGGGGTCCTCAGGCTCCCAGCCGCACTTGTCGCAGCGGTAAAGGGGAGTGCCCTCAGGCTTTTTCTGACCGCACTCTGTGCAGAACTTGCCGAGATTTGTAGTACCGCAAGCACATACCCAGCCGGCTTCAGGCTTCTTAGTGCCGCATTCGGGGCAGAATTTGCCCTTTGCTGTTGCACCGCAGGAGCACTTCCATGCATCCTGTGCAGGTGCGGGTGCAGGAGCTGCAGCCTGCTGCTGCTGACCCATTGCAAAGAGTCCCTGTGCGTTGTTTCCGCCTGCGTTCATAGCCATACCCATGCCCATGAAGCCTGTCATTGCACCGCCTTCATTTGCTGCTGCTGCCTTCATAGCATCAGCCTGAGCGCCAACGAGAGTTGCAGCTGCCATTGTAGGATCGCGCATGATAGCAGTTCTCTGAGCCTGCTTGATCATATCTGCATCCTCTTCGGGAAGAGTTACAGAACCGAGAGCAATGGAAACGATCTTAAGACCTCTGAGCTCACCCCACTTAGCGGTGAGAGTCTCGTTCATAGCGTTTTCAAGGTCTGTATTGTGAGTTACGATCTGATTGGGACGAAGCTCAAGGTCGGAAAGCTTTCCGAATGCAGGCTGAAGAGCGGAGATGAACTCTGTTTTCAGCTGGCCGTCAAGCTCGTCTCTTGTATATTCCTCTGTAACGTTTCCGCAAACGTTTGTATAGAAGAGGAGGGGGTCTGCGATCTTATAGGAGTAAACACCGGAGCAACGGATGGATACGTCAATATCAAGACCGATCTTGGAGTCTACAACACGGAAGGGGATAGGATTGGGAGTGCCGAACTTGTTGTCGATAAGCTCCTTTGTATTGAAGTAGTAAACTCTCTGATCCTTGCCTGTGTCGCCGCCGTAAGCAAAGCGCTTACCGATAGTCTTGAATGTATCAATAATGCTCTGACCAAGCTTTCCTGCAAAGATAGAAGGCTCAGTTGACGTATCGTATGTATATTCGCCGGGCTCAGCACAAACCTCAACGATCTTGCCCTGCTCAACGATGATCATGCACTGACCGTCAGCTACAGCAATGCCTGATCCGTTGGAGATGATGTTGTCATTGCCCTTAGTGTTGGAGGAACGGCCTGTGATCTGCTTCTGACCCTTCTTTACCATAACCTCCTTTGCCATTGCCTCGCAGTAGAAAAATTCCTTCCACTGGTCTGCGAGAACGCCGCCGATGGCGCCTATACCTGCTTTAATAAGTCCCATGATTTTCTCCTTAATTAATAAAGTTTAATTGGTTTCAAATCCCTTATGAAAAATATAATCGAGTCTGTTCTGATTTTCAGTAAGGTAAAGATAAGCAAAAACGCATTCAAGACCTGTTGCACGGCTGTACTGTGCATGGGTTGCGCTTTTGGGGGAGGAATGAGTGTGATTTCTTCCTCTTTTATAGATGGCAAGCTCCTCTTCGGTGAATTCACCGAGAAGCTTTTCTGCCGCTGTTGCCTGGCTTACGGCGGTGACGTAGCTGCGTGCTCTTGTGTGTACGTCACCCTTGCCGTCAAGAATAAGCTTTTTTCGTACCATTATTTCGAGAACAGAATCGCCAAGATATGCGAGGGATGCTATGGAAATTTGATTTACTTCTTTTTCTGTCATTTTTGTCCTCTTATATCTTTCGTCTGAAATATCTGTTAACGATCTTCTGCCAGGGACTCATGCCTGCATAAATCGAGGAAACAATATCCTCAAGATATTCGGCAAGAGCATTTTGTTCATCGAAGGTAAGACCGTGACCGAATTCTTCCTTCTGCATAGCGTGGATAACGTCGCCTACGTCTACCTTGGAAAGGTCGCCGTAATCCTGTCTGATACGCTCTACAAATTCTGCGGGAAGCTCACCCTGCTGAGGCTCGCATCCTATAAGCGTGAATATATCAAGAATCCAGTCGTTAAGCTGCTTTGCACAGGTGTGGCGGTCAAAGTCTTCTTCAAGGTATGTGTCACGGTTCTTTGCGGAATCGATCACCTTGTAGCGGGCGTTCATTGCCTCCCATGCTCGATTGTGTATATATCTGATGATAAGCCAGATAACAACACCGACAGCTGCAATAATAAGACCGATAATAATGATTCTGATAAACCACTGAAGGTCATCGACCTCTTCCTCGATTTCCATATCGGGAATAGGTGCGGGCTTCTTTTCTTCCTCCTCTTCCTCGCCGAAGGGTGAATCTGTGGAGCTTTCATCCTCTTCAGGGGTTGTTGAGGGATCATCGGTTTCGGGAGCAATAGTATCGCTGTTGGGGTCGTACATATCCTCGGAAAGCTTTCCGGGTGTGACCTCATACTGCATCCAGCCCATACCGTCTAGGTATATTTCGACCCATGCATGAGCATCTGTGCCATATACGTCGGAGCGGTTTTTCGCATAGCTGATAGAATAGAAATCATCGGCAACGTAGCCTTCAACGTAACGGGCTGCGATACCCATCTCACGGAGAAGGAATACCGCACCGGAGGCAAAGTGAGAGCAGTAGCCCTGCTTAACGTCTGTAAGGAAGGATTCGATAACAGACTTCTTGCCCTTTACAAGCTCTGCGTTGGGAGTTTCTGTATAGTAGAATTCGTCGCCCTTGAAGTATTCCACTATTGCCATAACAGCCTCGTGGTCGGTAAGGATTCCGTCCTTGCCCTCGGCAAGCTCCTTTTCGATTGCGCGAGCCTTGATCTCTTCGGCAATAAGTGCGATAGCTTCGTTTTCCGACTTTGCGGAGTATGTTTCCTCAACGTAGAGACGGTATTCGTTTTCAGTCTCTATGCTCTTGATAAATTCCTTCTTTTCCTTGTCGGTCATTGAGAAATAATATCTGTCAGCAATCGAGGTGCCCTGGAATTCGATATTTTTCTCGTTGAGAGCCTGTTCAACGTTGTAAACGATGGCCATAGCCTCATCGCCCGTAGCATCGGGAGATGCGAGAATGGCATCCTTGCATATGTTGTAATACTCAAGAGAGGAAGCCATGCTGCTGCCAACGTCAGCTCGGTTGAGTGCGGTAATATATGAAACCGTACCGTAGCCTCTGCCGTAGCGGAAGTAGAAGGATGTATAAGTGCCGTCGAAGTAATTCTGATATTTGTAGGATGTGGGAGCGTATTCGCTGTATTCAAGAAGTCCCGTATCAGTATTCATGTGTGCGGGAACGAAGAGAAGAAGGCTTGAGCCGCGAACTCTCCATACATCGATCTGCTGGACGTTAAATCCGTATTTTGAGAAGTTTTTATATGTATTTTCATCCTCGATAACGCTTGATGAGGGATATACATATTTGTAGAAATCTGTTTTGATGGAATCGGGAGAGAAGCCCTTTTCAAATCTTTCGCGGTATGCGTAAAGATCGTCGTATGAGCCGCTCATCCATTTGTTTTCCTTCCAGTCAAAGTAAGTAGCAGCCCAGCTTCTGAGATAAACGTTGCTTTTTGCAGCCGCATCTACTCTGAAAATAATTCTGTCTTCAAGATCCAGAGGATCAAAGCTGAGCTGACGGGGAACAAGATCGTCAACACCGTATGCGTAGGGATCGTTCAGATCGACGTCGCTGCCTCTGAGATAAGCGGTAACGTATGCACGAGCGGTCTGAACTCGGTCGTTGATGGGCTTGATTTCCATAAAAGGAGCTTTGGCGATTGCCATAGGAAGCCATACTGCAAGGAATGCAATGACAGCAACACCGATACCGGTGTATCCGCCTGCCATAGAATTGCGCTGTCTTTTCTTTTCTGCTTCTTTTCTTTCAAGCGCCTTTTCTTTCCGTTTGATCTTCTTTTCCTCAAGCTTTGCCGTAATATCGGAGCGCTCAGCGGCAAGCTCGGAGAGGATAGCATCTCTTGCTGCAGAGCCCTTGGGTGCTTTTTTGAGCCTTGATTGCAGATCCTTTATGCGAAGCTTCTTTTCCTTTTTAGCCTGCTTTGCATTCTTTTTCTCAAGAGAGAGGGCGGCTTTCCTTTTTGCCTTTTCCGCTCTCTTTGATTCCTTGTGGCTCTTATAGACTGCACGTCTTGCCTGCTTAGCCTTTTTCAGGGGCATATCGGCATCGATTGCCTTGTCGAAGACTCGGTCTGCTTCTTCCTTGAGAGCTTTCTTTTCAGCTGCCTTCTTTGCCTTCTTTTCGGCTTTTGCGGTTTTTTTGTCTGCGGCCTTTTTCTTTTTGTCGGCTATTGCCTCAGCACGTCCTCCGTAGCGGAAGTCATGAACCTTAAGACCGAGAGCTGCACATACAAAAACGAGAATAAAAGCAATTCCGGAGGTTCCGACTGCTATATTGTACGTAAGTATAGGTGCAAAAACTACCGTAAGAAGAATGACGATGGGGAAGAATCTTGTTTTCTTCTGGATTGAGAAGTAAAGAATGAACCCTATAATACTTGCGAGGATAAATGTTCCCGCAAATCTGTGGGGGTCATTCATATCAAGCTCTGCCTGAGTGTAATCATATCCGTGTTCGATCATGAGATTGCCCACGTTGTGATAATATACAGACAGATTGTAAAGAGCGTAGTTGTAAATACGAAGGGCGCTGTTGATTATAAAATCAATGGGATTGCCGTAATTGATGGCAGCGAATCCGATGAAGGCTCCCACGTAAACTACAGGTGTTGCAAGCGCATATATTCTTCCGAGAGAAGCAACTCCTGCTGCTATTGCAACGGGAATGCAGAGGAGAGCGATTATCCCGGGAGTGACAATGTCAGCCTGCCAGTAGTCTGACTGAGTAAGACCTGCAGCTCCGCATATAAAGGCAGTTATTCCGTAAACGCCCATGTACAGCACAAGCGTTCTCAGAACGAGACCTATATAGAGCATAGGCTTTGAAAGCCCCTCTGCGGGTGAGCAGTATACGTAGTCAGCTTTCTTTTTCTTCTGCTTTTTTGCAGTAGAGGGGTCTCTTTGGAAAAGAGACAGAAGGTTTAGCTTTTTCATTCTTGTGTCTCCTTTCTCAGAGATAGTCAGCAGCAATGAGAGAGGTGCGACCGTCAGCACGTCGGATTTCCTTCACATCGGTGAGGGATATACCGTTGTGTCTGAGCTGGATCCTTGCGGACTCGGTGTACTCAAGACGCTCCATTGCGCTTTGATATTTTTCTGTGGGGTTAAAAAGCACGATTTCAGTTGCGCATCCTGTACCTGCGCCGCCGAACATTGCGGGGATAGCACAGTACTGAGTTATGGATGCGGGATCGATGTTGGCAGTTACTATCTTAACGGTAACGTTGACCGCCTCACCGATAAGGTTTGTAAGCTCTGATATCCTTTGCTCGTGGGGAACAACTGCTGCAGATGCGAACTTCAGGTACGTATCGTCAAAATCCGCAAGATCGGAAAGATTGACGGACTGAATACCTCTGTCAGTTCTTTTGTCATACCAGATAACGGTGCAGTTGTTTCCTTTTCTGAGCTCGGAGTTCATTGCGGCAACTGCGATCTCAACAACACCGTCAGCACAGTATTCGGGGAGCTCGTCCTCAAATTCTTCCTTGAGGATTCCGCCCCAAGCACGCTTTGCCTCAAGCAGCTCGTTTCTTGTTGCGGCACCGGAGTCGCCCACGATGTTGGAAAGCTTTGCGATCATTTCCTCGCTGGTGAGCTTATCCTCGGGGATGAAAAGATCGTCGATATCAGGCTTTTTGCCTTTTCTTTTTTTGCCGCTTGTTTCGAGGATAAGAGCATCGATCATATCGATGGTTTCAATATCCTTGGCAGTATTGCCTCTTGCACGGCGGCGTCTGTATTTATGGGCTCTTTTGTTTTCTTTTGCAGAAGCAATGGCAGCGCCAAGCTTTTCCTTGAGGGTGAGCTTCTTTTCCTCACCTTCCTGCGATTTCTTCTTTTTGGCAAGCTTTTTCAGAGCCTTTCTTGCCTCTTCTCTCTCAACCTCAGGGCAGGGAGTGGGAGCGGCAAGGTCGACAAATATATAAGTGTGTCTGTCGTCATTGGTGTTGTAATCTCTCACCTGAAGCTCCTCTGCTTTTGAGGACAGCTTCCAGTGAACTGTTTTGAGAGAATCACCCATACGGTATTCACGGATGTTTGAAACCTCGGACTTGTCGCGTGAATCAAGTGTGCGAACATAGGGAGAGGGAACATCGGAAACTGCGCTTTCGCTTTCCTTGTCAAACTCGAGTCTTCTGGGGTAAACGGTAACGTTTGAGAAGTTGTTAACGTCTACTCTGATTCTGAAAATGCGAAGAGGATCGGAAATATACATTTCATGCACACCGATCTCATAAAGACCTCTGTACCGGAATATAACCGTGTTTTTCACACTGTAGCCTCCGAATGGAACCAGGGAGAGGAGAAGGTTTTCTCGCAAGGTACGAACACCGTCCTCACGGGGCTTTGACATTACAACCTCAACGAAGGGGTAGGGGATGGGAGTTGTGTTGATAACACGGATCTCGTAATCCACGGGACTGAGCTTTTCTGTCTGGTTTTTGTCGGTCATGACGTAGACCTGTATGGTTGCCTTACCCAAAAGCATTATAAAAAATGAAAGAGGTGCGGCTATTATCATAAACCAGAAGAAAACGGCTGAAATAGGACTGCGAAGCAGCTGAGTCATCAGAAGACCGTAGAAATAAAGAATTGTGTATAGTATAGCGCCTTTTTGCAGGGTGAATGCGGGCGGGCGCTTGTTCTGATTCTTTTCGGTCATAATATGTCCTTATCTCTGGGTTCTGTAGGGAACCTCAACTGTTCTTGCGATCTCTGCGAGAACGTCGGCTGCTGTTTTCTTTTCGAGGCGGGCTTCCTGACCGAGCATGATTCTGTGAGCTACGCAGGGCGCATAAAGTGCGGAAACGTCCTCAGCAAGAACGTAATCACGGCCGCGGATAAATGCATAAGCCTGAGAAAGCTTCATAAGCGCAAGGGATGCACGGGGAGAAGCGCCGAGAGTGATCTTGTCGGATTTTCTTGTTTCGCCAACAAGAGTAACGATGAACTTTGCAATTTCTGCGGATACCTTAACCTCGGAAACCATGCGACGAAGCTCTGTGAGACTTTCAGCGCTTGTAACGGGTGAAACGAGGGAAAGAGGATTGACAGTCTTTCTTGCAGAGATAAGAGTCATTTCCTCCTGGAGATTGGGATAACCCATGGAAAGGCGGAGCACGAAACGGTCGAGCTGAGCCTCGGGCAGGGGATATGTACCGATGTATCCTGTGGGGTTCTGAGTTGCGATAACCATGAAGGGCTGAGGCATCTTGTAGGTTGTGCCGTCAACTGTAACTGCGCCCTCTTCCATAGCCTCGAGAAGAGCAGACTGAGTTTTAGGGGAAGCACGGTTGATCTCATCTGCGAGAAGAATGTTTGTCATAACAAGACCGTTCTTGAACTCAAACTCTTCCTTGTGTCTGTTGTAGATGTTAAAGCCGGTGATGTCGGAAGCCATAACGTCGGGAGTGAACTGAGCGCGGTTGAATTTAAGACCTGCAGCCTTGGAAAGAGCAGCTGCAAGTGTTGTTTTACCAACACCGGGCACGTCCTCGATGAGCACGTGGCCGCCTGCGAGCATCGCTGTAACAAGCATAACGATCTCAGTGTGCTTGCCGATAACGACTTTTTCAACCTCTGCGATAAGATCCTGGATAAGCTGATTTGCCTTTTCGGCCTTTTCAGCGATATCAGGTGAGTAGTCAAATTTCATAAAAGGAGTCCTCCTGAATATAATATATAAGTAGATTTTAGCACAACATGCATAGTTATTCAATGTTTTTCGAAAGAAAATTGTGTATTTTAAAAAATATTTACAAAAGGGTATTGACATTGGAAATAAATAGTATATAATTAAAACAGGAATAGGAATTATTCCTAAAAATGAAAAGGAGGTTAATATGACAGCTCAGAAAATGGCAGTCCTCAGAGCACTTGAGGAGGCGGGTCCAACACATCCTACCGCAGAAACTGTATATGCTCTGGCAAAGAGACATCTGCCGTCCATAGCGCTGGGAACTGTGTACAGAAACCTCTCTAAGATGGCAGAGTCGGGAGAGATAATAAAAATTCCGGTCCCCGACGCACCCGACAGATTTGATGCAGATATTTCAAAGCATATGCACATACTTTGCGTGGGATGCGGCAAAATATATGATATAGAAGAGGAAAGCGTCAGGGTGGAGATTAAAGATATGCCCGATGGGGCAGAGCTTATTCGCTTTGATGTAATGGCAAAATGTTTATGTGCCGAGTGTAAGGCTAAAATAAAAACTAATTAATAATTTTTTGGAGGATTTAAAATGGAACTCAAAGGATCAAGAACAGAACAGAATCTTATGGCTGCATTTGCAGGCGAATCCCAGGCAAGAAACAAGTATACTTACTATGCTTCCAAGGCTAAGAAGGAAGGCTATAATCACATCGCTGAGCTTTTTGAGGAAACAGCAAACAACGAAAAAGAGCATGCAAAGCTCTGGTTCAAGCTTCTTCACGACGGTATCGGAACAACAGCAGATAACCTCAGAGATGCTGCAGCAGGCGAAAATTATGAGTGGACAGATATGTATGCTGAGTTTGCAAGGGTTGCAAGAGAAGAGGGCTTTGATCATATCGCATTCCTCTTTGAGGGCGTAGCCGCAATCGAGAAGGAGCACGAGGAAAGATACCTCAGACTTCTTGAAAACGTTCAGGGCGATCTCGTATTCTCTAAGGATGGCGATGCTATCTGGAAGTGCATGAACTGCGGTCACATCGCTGTAGGTAAGAAGGCTCCCGAATCATGCCCCGTATGTGCGCATCCCCAGGCTTACTTCTGCGTAAAGGCCGAGAATTATTAATTGAAAATATCGGATCTGAAGTTAATATAAAACGTCCCCGTGCTATCTGCACGGGGATTTCTTTTGGAAATGAATTTTGTAAAATGACTTTACAAGAGGATAAATATGGGATAAAATAATAAAAGAGTAAAATCATAGCATAACTTGTATCAAAAAATAGGGAAAGTCAGGTTTTAGGCAATTATGGAATATCAAAGATTGTATGCAAAAATAGACCTTGATGCTATAGGCAGAAACGTCGAGGGTGTAAAAGGGAAGATTCCTTGCGGCACAAGGGTTATGACTGTTATTAAGGCAAATGCCTATGGGCACGGAGCGGTGCCTCTTGCACGATATCTCGAGGATAAAGCCGACTATTTCGGAGTAGCTACGGTAGGTGAAGCTGTTGAACTCAGAATGGCAGGTGTAAAAAAAGGCATACTTATATTAGGTAACCTGGATCCCCGTGAATATGAAAGAGCAATAGAGCACGACGTAACGCTCACAATCTCAAGTTATGCAAATGCAGAAATCCTCTCATCCCTTGCGCTGCAGGCAAATAAGCAGGTTACGATCCACATAAAGGTCGATACCGGAATGTCAAGAATTGGATTTAAGGCAAATGACGAAGAAGCAAAAACGGTAAAAAAGATCGCGGGATTGCCCAATTTGACCGTAGAAGGAATGTTTACACATTTTGCAATCGCCGATTCAAAGGATAAGACCTCAGCCCTGAAACAGCGTGAAAAATTCGATTATTTTGTGTCAAAATGCAGGGAAAACGGTGTAGAAATACCTATTCTCCACGTGAATAACAGCGCCGGAACGATGGAATTGGATAAGTATTATGATATGGTAAGAATGGGTATCATGCTCTATGGTCTGTATCCCTCTGAGGAGATGAATAAGGAGTATAAATTGTACCCTGCAATGGAGCTTTACGGTCATATTTCCTTTGTCAAAACTCTTGAAAAGGGCATAGGAATCGGATACGGACATACATATATAACAGATAAGGAAACTGTTGTTGCGACGGTGCCTTGCGGCTATGCAGACGGCTATCCGAGAGCACTTTCGTCAAATGCCGAAGTTCTTATAAGAGGGCAGAGATGTAAGGTTCTCGGCAGGATCTGCATGGATCAGATAATGGTAGATGTTACTGAAATTCCCGATGTAAAGGCGGGAGAAGAGGTGGTTTTATTCGGAAAAATGGGTGAGGAAGTCATTCCTGTAGAGGAATTGGCGGCCCGTTCCTACTCTTTTAACTACGAATTTGTGTGCGGAATTGCCAGAAGAGTGCCCAGAGTTTACTATGAGGGCGGGGAATACCGCTATACAGACGATTATCTCGCTAAATAATAAGGAAAAACACTCCCCAAACAGGGGGTGTTTTTTTGTTATATAATAAAGGAAGAGAATGGAAAATGCCGCTTTGGAAGATTTGCACAAACAATTTCTACATAGCATTGTTATTTTGTCTATTATTAAATGCTTTAATTCACAATTTATCTTGACTTTTATGCGTGTATAAGGTATAATTTATGCGTAATATTTTAACATGGAGGTTAAATATGAAGAAAATCATTTCATTCCTTCTTCTTGCAGCAATGCTCGTAGGATGCTTCTCTTCTGCAGTTATCGTATCTGCAGCTGATGCTTCTATCGCAGTTGAGTCTGTAGAGAAGATTGAAGGAACCGGAAGCGATGTAGCACCTGCTGTTACAATTTCCGACAACCCCGGTATCTACTCTCTTAAGCTCGTAGTTTACTACGACAAGACAGAGCTTGCAAAGTCTGATGCAGACGCATTTGCAAACACTGTATTCGGTGCTGAAGACTCCGAAACAGGCTCTGAGCGTGCTGGTACACACAAGGATATCAAGGCTTATATCCCTGCTGACCTTCAGGCTTCCTCCAAGGGCTTCGTTGTTAACGTACTTGGTACATACAATGAAGAGCTTGAGGATACTGATGTAGTTACAGCTGACGGTATCGTTCTTGAGCTCCCCCTCAGCATTATTGCTGAAGATTTCGGTACATTCAACTACACAGTAGTAGTTGCTGAGGCTTATGATGCTGAAGGCAACGAGATCGAGATCGCTGAAGCTGCTGGTACAGTAACATACGCTGCTGACCCCTTCATCGGCATCTACGACGAGTTCACAGTATTCATGAATCCCGGCAAGGCTGATGTAGCTGTTGGTACAACAGAGATCAGCGTTGACATCAGATTCGACCAGAACCCCGGTCTCTGGGCTACACGTATTTACATCGTATATCCCGAGGCTCTCACACTCGTTTCTGAGAACAACGTAGTTAACCCCTACACAATTTACACAGATCCTGCTGACCTCATCGTAGGTAACCCCGATATCGCTCTTGACGATCCTCGTCAGGTTCAGGGCTTCAAGGATCTCATGGCAGCTGATCCTTCCATCGTAAGAGACGGCTACCACTCCACAACAGTTTACTTCGAGCCCGCTGCATTCGATAAGGTTAACTCCGGTAACGGTATCCTTTGCACACTTAACTTCACAATCGCTTCCGATGTTGAAGTTGGTGAGGTTCTCGACATCAACATGTACTACGGCGAGGCAGACTTCCTCTACGCTGGTACATTCCCCGATGGCACACCCGAGTTCATTTCCTACTATCCTCCCGTAATCGGCGCTGAGCTTACTATCACAGAAGTGGTTTGTGAGCACACAAGCACAACTGCAGACTCCAAGGATGCAACATGTGCAGAGGACGGCTACAACAAGGTAGTTTGTGATGACTGTGGTGAGACAATCTCCGAGGAGATCATCCCCGCAACAGGCGCACACACAGAAGGCGAGCCTGTTATTACAGATTCCACATGTAGCGTAGCTGGTAACGCAGTTTATAACTGTGTTGACTGTGGCGCATACATCAGAGAAGAAGCTCTCGAGCTTGCAGACCATATCCCCGGTGCTGAAGCTACTTGCCAGGCTGCACAGACATGTACAGTATGTGGCGCTGAGCTTGTAGGCGTTATCGATCACATCGCTGGTGATGCAGTAGTTACTAACCCCACTTGCGATGAGGACGGTAAGGAAGTTTACAACTGCTCCATGTGCGGTGAGTTCATGGAAGAGAAGGTTATTCCTGCTACAGGTCACCTTTACCTCCAGCCCCAGAATTCCGTAATCACTCCTCCTACATGTACAGAAGACGGTTACGTAACAAGATACTGTGACGTATGTGCTGAGCCTAAGGTTGAGGCTGGTGAACCCGCTTGGGGTCACGACGAGGATGGTGTTGTTGAGACTATTCCCGCAACATGTATCACTCCCGGTCAGATCGTTACACACTGTGACTACTGTGGTGAAGTTTCCAAGATTGAGGAGCTCGATGTAGCAACAACTCATAACCTTGAGTACGTTGCAGCTACAGAGCCCGGTTGCCATACTAACGGTAACGTTGAGTACTGGTACTGCGTAGACTGTGATGCAGTTTACACAGACGCTGAGGGTACACAGCTTTCTAACAGAAAGAATGTTGTTATCGCAGCTGAAAACACACTTGCATATGTTCCCGCTACTGAGGCTTGCCACGTTCCCGGCTGTGCTGAGTACTGGTACTGCCCTGATTGTGAGGCTGTATATGCAGATGCAGAGGGTACAATCCTCACAAACAGAAAGAACCTCTCTGTAGAGCCCGATCAGGCTCTCGTATACGTTCCCGCTGCAGAGGCTTGCCACGCTCCCGGTTCCGCTGAGTACTGGTACTGCCCTGAGTGCGAAGCAGTATATGCAGACGCAGAGGGTACAATCCTTACAAACAGAAAGAACCTTGCAATCGCTCCTGATTGCGAGCTCGCATACGTTCCCGCTGCAGAGGCTTGCCACGTTCCCGGCTCCGCTGAGTACTGGTACTGCCCTGAGTGCGAAGCAGTATATGCAGACGCAGAGGGTACAATCCTCACAAACA
>JAZRRC010000053.1:0-18890 GCA_045650355.1 Candidatus Avispirillum sp.
CGCCTCGTGCGTTGACAGAGCGGGCACAGATGTTTTAAGTTTTGGACTTCTTCACGCCCGCGAGGGGAAGGACTTGGTGCTAATTGCCTCTTTAACATATCAAATTATAGTTTGCATCTCCCCGATAAACCCGAATTTGAAGTTAAATAATAATTAATAATAAAGAAATGGCTACGGGAAAACCCATAGCCATTTCTTTTATGAAGTTTTTTGGAGTGCAGAACCTTTTTTTCAAAAAAGGTTTTGCATTAACAAACATCAATTGCTCATAGCAGTAATAAATTTGTTAATTCTATCGCCGGCGCTTCCTGAGAAGATCTCGTCGGGGGTGCCGCATGCGGCGATAACGCCGTTGTCCATGAAAATGATTCTGTCGGAAACTTCCTTTGCAAATGCCATTTCGTGGGTAACGATTATCATTGTCATATTGCGCTGGGCAAGGGATTTGATAACGGAAAGAACCTCTCCCGTAAGCTCGGGGTCCAGAGCGCTTGTAGGCTCGTCAAAGCAGAGAATTTCGGGGGAGAGCATAAGTGCTCTTGCGATTGCAACTCGCTGCTGCTGGCCGCCTGAAAGCTGACAAGGGTAGTGATCCTTCTTTTCAAGAAGACCTACACTCTGGAGTATATCGAGCGCCTTCTTTTCAATTTCGGCAATTGCCTCTCTTTTAGCAGTACCCTTTTCTTTTACTTTAAGCTTTGCAGCGAGGGTAAGATTGCCGAGAACTGTATATTGGGGAAACAAATTGAACTGCTGAAATACAAGTCCGAAGTTGAGACGGCGATTTCTCGCTTCCTCTTCAGAATTACTTTTGGCACCTGCAGAAAATACTGCTTCATCATTTACAATGATTTCACCGCCATTGGGGACTTCAAGAGAGTTGAGACAGCGGAGCAGAGTAGTCTTTCCGCTACCTGAGGAGCCCAGGATTGAGATGACCTCGCCGCGGTTTACAGAGAAGGAAATGTCCTTCAATACTTCGGTCTTACCGAAGCTTTTAACAAGGTTTTTAACTTCAAGTATTGACATTGACATTCTCCTTTCTCAGTTTTTGAAATAGTCAAGCTTCTTTTCGAGATAGCCGAAGAGAAGTGTGAGCGCACCGCAGAAGATGAGGTAGAATATACCAGTATAGAAGAGAGGCCACACAAGACCTGCGGATTTTGTAAAGCTTTCGCCCATGTAAATAATTTCGTAGCATGTAATGATTCTCGCAAGGGACGTATCCTTAACAAGAGTGATGATCTCGTTTGACATAGGGGGAAGTATGTGCTTTACTACCTGGAGAAGAATAACTCTGAAGAATATCTGAGTCTTTGTCATGCCAAGCACCTGACCTGCCTCATACTGTCCCTTGGGGATGCTCTCAATTCCTCCGCGGAAAATCTCAGAGAAATAGCATGCGTAGTTAATAGAAAATGCGAAGACAGTAGCAGTCAGCGGGCTGAATGAGTTTATATACTCTGCAATATCATATATGATATTGAAATTTTCAGCTCTTGCAAGGCTGGATGCAAGGAGACCTGGGCCGTAGTATACGATGATGAGCTGGAGCATAAGAGGGGATCCTCGGATGATCCAGACAAAAAACTTCATAAGAAGCTTCAGGGGAGTGAAGCGGCTCATGGAAGCAAAGGAGAAAATAAGTCCCAGCGGGAGAGAAAATAAAAGGGTCAGACCGAAGATCTGAACGGTAACGAGAAAACCTTCAAGCAGCTTCGATGTGACCGAGAGAAATACATTAATATCCATTTTTACCTTAAAAATATTTCAAAACAGAGGGCTTGATGCCCTCTGTTTTGAAAATAAATAATTATTATTTTGCGTCGGAAACGAGAGTGAGCTCATACTTTTCGGCAAGCTTCTGGAGAGAGCCGTCCTTGATAAGTCCTGCCATGATCTCATTGATCTTTTCGGGAAGGTCGGAGCCCTGTCTGCAGCCGATAGCGTAAACCTCTTCAGTGAGAGTGAATGCTGATGTGAGGTATGCATAGCCGGTGCCCTCACCTGTCATAGCATTAGCCATTGTGATGTCGATTATGCAGGCATCAGCCTTGCCGGATTCAACTGCCATAAGCGCATCGGACTGAGCGGGATATTCGAAGAACTTGAGACCTGCAGCCTCGGCAGCTGTCTTACCTGCACTGCCAACCTCAACTGCAACGGTGCAGTTCTTGAGGGTGGAGGCATCTGTGTATGTGTCTTTCATATCTTCCTTAACAACAACTACCTGAGCGTTGCGAACGTAGGGATCAGTGCAGCTTGCGTTAGCCTTAGCTGTTTCATCAAGTGTCATACCGTTCCAAACACAGTCTATGTCCTTAGCCTTGAGAGAGAACCACTTTGTATCCCAAACGATGGGAACAAACTTGACCTCAACGCCAAGCTCATCGGCAACGAGATAAGCGAATTCAGTATCAAAGCCGATCCACTCGCCGTTTTCATCGGGGTAGTTCATAGGTGCGTAATCGGTCATACCGATAACGAGAGTACCTTTTTTCTGGATGTAAGCAAGGTCGGATGTTTTAGACTTGTCGTCTGTAGTGTCCTTAGCTTCGCCCTTTGAGGAGAGGCAGGAGCAGAGGGGGAGCACCATCATAAGAATTGCCATGATGAGCGCAAGAATTTTTGTGATCTTCATTTGGGTTTTCCTTTCGTGTACGATCAATTTAACACTTTAGTTTAGTAAAGTTTATGATGAAGATATAATACATTATATTATTAAATAAGTCAAGACCTTTAGCTAAAATTAATAAAGAAATATGATGAAAAACAGAAAAAATAGTAATAGGGACGAGAAGGGAAGAGTGGCGGTGGGAAAAAGAAAGAAAAAGTAAAAAAATATAAACTTTTTTCAAAAAACATATTGCAAAAGTGAAATGAATGTGATAATATAGTGGAGGTCGCAATCGCGGCCTAATAGGGGTGTAGTTCAGTTGGTAGAACGGCGGTCTCCAAAACCGCATGTCGCGGGTTCAAATCCTTCCGCCCCTGCCAAAAAAATTCCTCGGACTTGTTCCGGGGAATTTTTTTACTTCTTCACTTTTCACTCTTCACTTTTCACTTTTTTCTTGTGAAAGGAATTTTTTGGAAGTAATAAGTAATAGGTAATAGTGAAGAAGTAAGGTAGCTTTTCGCTTTGGCGAAAAGCTTTTTTATTTATAAATTGTGTAGACTTTAAAAGGTAGCGATCCATATTCGGTTGACTTTATTCAAGTCTGTGATATAATGAGATAAAGAAAGGAGCTGATTCTATATGAAAAGAAAAGCCATACTCATATTTTCCATTATAGTTGCTATTGTTATAGTTGTTTCTTTATCCATATCAGCAACGGCACGTTTTGTATTTATTTCTCCTTTCTGCTATTCGGATAATGAAAATCTTACTGACGAGGAAAATTATTATATCAAAAAGACTGTGCTTTCTGCTGTAGAAGATCGCTTGTCTTTATTTGCCGAAGATAATTACGATATTTATGATCCATCCGCTACTGATATCGAGATCATTCAGCTTGATGAAACACAGAAAAAAGACAGCCACGTGTTTGTTTGGATAAACACAGATTTTATGAAATCCGTTGTTAAAGAAAACGGTGAGTATGTTGTTTCTGTGCAGACGCATTATATGGAAGAATTCTCCGATGACTGTGTGTATGAGATACGTATGACAGAGGATTACGTAATTACATTCTTTGGACTTGATGCGTAATAAAAATTGAAAATTACAATTCTAATAGCTTTCAATACCCTAAAGCTACCTTTAGTGGAGGTAAAGGATGAAATTTGCAGAAGAGCTACATTGGATTCTTGACAAGGGAGACAGATTAAATCAAGATGAAGAATACCGTCTGAATATAGAATTTGTTCATTCCCTTGGCTTAAAATGTGATTCTGTCGGCTGGAGCAGCCTCGATCTTCAAAGCCCCTGTGCCGATGAAATACTTTCTGCCATTGATTCGTTTTGCAAAAAGAACGGATGGAAAGCAAGAGGTAATTACAGAAGAGTCTATACAGATTATACAAGCGATTGGTACGAGATCGCTACTACCTATTTAAAAGACGATAGCACATACTCTTGTGATAAGTGTGAAAGCGAACAGGGCAAAGAGTTTGTTATCAGAAATATACGAGCCTATAAGGAAATGCGTGCTTCTCCGAAGTACCATCCCGACTCAATTCTTGTACCGGAACGCTTCAGAGATGCCTGTATTCGTCATAACGTTAAGGGCGTTGAGTTTTGTTGGGCAAGAGATAAGGGTAAATACAAGGCCGAGCAATATTTTTATATGTATTGCAAAAATAAGACCTCAGCAATAGCAACAGACAGAGATATTTCAATTGAGGATAAAAAAAGAATCGATCTTTTAGGAGGCAGTCTTCCTAAAATTGCAAATATATTTTATAGGTTGCAGATGATTGATCTGCAGGATTGCTATATTGAAGACGATATTCCCGATTGCGGTATTGTACACGCATATTGCCAAAGAACCTATGATTATTGCGGAAGAAACACCTTCCTGATTCACAAGGATTTTGCGAAAATCTTTCTTGAGGAAAAGGTGATATCCCCGAAGGATTTGCATTTGGCAAAGGTGGTGAAGGAGCTTCCTCGCGGATATGTTTATGAGCGCACTGAGCTGCCCGATCGCCCGAATGCACAGTATATCAAAAACAGCATAGCGGAATATGAAAAGCTGAAAAGCTTGCCCCGTCCTATATACGCAGTTTCCGAAAAGGAAGCGCTTAAGCTTTTGAGAAGTGCAAAGAAGGAACGCAAGGAGGATTTCAATAAGGCACTGCCCAAGGCTGTCGCTGCAGATATTACTGATACAAGATATGTTCCCGTTTTGCCCTATTATTTGGTAACTAACGGCGGATATTTTTCCGACGAATATGAGCTTTTACCCTATGCCGAGGCAGTTATCGAAAACGAGCAGTTTTTTGAGCAGATGAGTTCTGAGGAATTGCTTGAAGAAAAGCCTGATGGCGTAGTATTTGCCCGTTGTCCCGACGGAGACAGGATATTGCTTTGCAATGACGGTAAGGTTATACGTATGAGTCATGAAGAGCCTGACGCGGTGGATGAATGGCCGAGCCTTGCCCAGTTTGTTGCAGATTCTGTTAATGAATAATTTTGCTGTAAGTCTGATATTTTATTTCTGTTTGTTATGCTATTTAAAAGGAGAACAACTATGGATTTTAAATTGCTTGTACGCAGATTTTTAGCGTTTGCTATTGATTGGAACATTATGTTCGGTGTAGCAATGGCATTTATGCTTTACGGACCGGGGGCTGACCCTGAATGGATATTATACCCCGGTATCAAAATGCTGTCCTCTCCCGGCTTTCTTATAGGATTGGGGTGGATCCCGTTTTATGGATTGCTTAAGGATTGTTTCTGTGGAAGAAAGAGCTTAGGTAAGCTGATCTGCGGTCTGGTTATTAAAAATTCCGAAACGGGAGAAAAGGCTTCTGTGGGCAGATTAATACTGAGAAATATTACGTATGTGATAATTGCAGTTGAAGGGATCCTTGTTTTAGCCAATAAAGGGAAAAGACTGGGCGATATAATTGCTGTGACACAAGTAGTCAGAAAGTAAAAATATATAGCAAAGGAAGACATGATACTGTATTGAAGGAAGGTATCTATATGAACAATTTTCGCACAGATGAAATCGAGCGTATTATCAAGTCCGTTCCCGATGAAGAAATAACGTCCAAGCTTTCTTCCGTTATCTATAGCCTTGGTCGTGATTCCGAGACTGAAAAAGAATACGATTATGCCTTTTCCAAATTGCTTGAGCTTTATAAAAGAGAAAATGAAACAGTAAAGGCTCAAGTGATTCAGGCCTTTTCAATGATGGCTGTCTTGAAAAAGGAAATCAAGTTATTAGACAGGGCTGTTGTTGAGCCGCTTATTTTAGGTGCTGCTTCCGTTGCTGTCGGTGCAAACAAGCAAATAATTCAGGAAGCTATTGAAGATATCAATTTCAGCTTGAAGTGGAATATATAGATGTTATTTGGTCTTGATAATAAATGAAAGGAGAACTGCAATGATCAAATCCTCTCCCGAATTCTGGGCAGCGATAGATAAGCTCGTTTCGGAATCGGAAATTATTATAGACAGACCCAAGGGATCATCTCACCCGAAATTTCCCGATTTTATATACCGTGTTGATTACGGATATTTGAAAAATACGTCCTCCATGGACGGTGGCGGTATCGACGTTTGGGTGGGTAGCGGCAAGAGGGAAGTGTGCGCTGTTATGTGCATCGTTGACCTTATGAAAAAGGATTCTGAAATCAAAATTCTTATCGGCTGCACCGAGGAGGAAAAGAATATCGTTTACGATACTCACAATGAAACCGAGTCTATGAAAGGCATACTTATAGAAAGATGAAGCTGAAATTCAGAAAAAGACGCGGACGAAGGCGCAGAGGAAATTGGGACGTGAATGAAACTGCGGTATGCTTCCTTGCAAGCCTCCATAGAAATTTCCTGTTTATAGTACCTGTATTTGTCGTTACCTTGTTGATCTGGAAGGACATTAAAATAACGGGTATTTCTATAGCTGTTATACCAATAATCTATGGTATTTGGTCATTTTTTGCCCGCCTTTTTGAATGCAGCCATTTTTATTGCTCGTGCCAATTGTTTGCACGGAAGGAAATGACACCATACGACGTTCGCTTTGACGAGCTTACTCTTTGGGACGGATACATAGAGGGGATAATTTGCTTTATCGGAGGAATAATATTCTTTCTTCAGGCAATCTTTTAAATATAATGTAATAAAATACAATTCCCTGTTGAAATACGGCGAGGCTTGTGATATAATCATTCTTTGTTCACGGCTTTGCCGTATTTTGTGTTTTTGAGGCGTATTATGAATAAAAAGAAATTCACTATAGGGTATCTTATCAAAAGATTTTTCTTTCTCGTGATGCTGGGGCTTCTTGTGGGTGTTGCCTGCGGTATTGTGGGCACTGCTTTTTCCCACAGCGTAACCCTCGTTACAAACATCAGAATGGCCAATTCCTGGATAATTTATCTCCTTCCTCTTGCCGGTCTTTTGTCAGTTTATCTTTATCACGTTTTCAAGGTTACAAACGTTGGTACGGACGATGCGGTAGAGAGCGCTCATTCTACAAAGCAGGTTTCTCCCCGTCTTACTCCCGCAGTTTTCATCTGCTCCGTTATCACTCACTTCTTCGGCGGTTCTGCCGGTCGAGAGGGTGCGGCTCTTAAGATGGGAGGCGGTATTGCAGCCCTCTTTTCCAAGGTATTCAAGCTTGATGAGAGAAGCCGCAGAACTATTGCTCTTGCGGGCATGAGCGGTGTTTTTGCCGCAGTTTTCGGAACTCCCATCGGTGCGGCTATCTTCACCATTGAGGTTGTAAGATCAAGATCTATCCGTCCCTGGGCAGCCTTCACAGCTCTTGTTTCAAGCTGTACTGCATATGCTATTGCTATTCTCTGCAAGGTTGAACCTGAAAGATATGATTTTGGTGATCTTCCTGCTTTTGAATGGTCTAATATTTGGAAGATTCTCGTCCTCTGCGCACTTGCAGGTATTCTCAGCTACATTTTCTGCGTTTCGGTTCATCATTTTCCTCATCTTGTAAAGAAGCTTATCAAGAACGATTACGTTCGTATTTTTGCACTTTCCGTTATCATCGTTCTTCTCACAGTTATCGTAGGAACAACCGACTATAACGGTGGCGGTATCCATATTATCCACGGTCTTTTCCACGGAGATTCTGTAAATTACGAGGCGTTTGCGCTCAAGCTTCTCTTCACAGCCTTTACTGTAGCCGCAGGATTCAAGGGCGGCGAGATCGTTCCCGCTTTCTTTGTGGGCGCAACCTTCGGTGCCGCAGCGGCAACCCTTCTCGGTCTTCCCCCCATGTTCGGAACAGCTCTCGGCATGGTAGCACTTTTCTGCGGAGTTACAAACTGCCCCATCGCAACCCTCATCCTTGCGGTTGAGATGTTCGGCTTTAGCGGAATCGTATTTTATCTTATCGCAGTAATTATAAGCTTCCTCCTTTCCGGAGAGCTCAGCCTCTACGACGGAAAGAAGTACCCCTTCAAGGAGCTTATGCGCGAGAAGGTTGATGAATAAAAAAACACACGGCAAAGCCGTGTGTTTTTTTACTTTATTTATCAGTCGCAGATGGTGATTGTGATTTCCTTGCCCATCTTTTCTGCGGGGAGGTAGTATACTGTTGTGTTCATAAGTGTATCGAACTCTTCTGTATACTCTGCGCCCTCGATTGTTGTTGTACGAGCGCCTGCCTTCTTATCCTCATACTTGAGAGTGAGCTTTGAGCCCTTAACGTTGAGAGTGATCTCAGCCTTCTCTGCGGGGAAGTATGCGGGGGGCTGGATGCGAACGCCTGCGATGGAGGGATGGATACCGAAGCCGTAGCGGATAGTTTCCTTAACGAGAACCGCACCGGAACCTGTATGCCAGTCGCCCATGGACTCGCCGTCCATGCCGTAATCTGCGTTTTCGCAGTAGGAGTTAGGCATTACGAAGGAGGACATTGTGCAGTTATCGTGAGTGATTACTGCAGTCTTTTCGATCTCCTCCCATGCGCGCTCAGACTCGCCCATCTCGAAGAGTGCCATTGTACCGAAAAGGCTTCCGTGTGCATATGCACAGCTGTTCTCGTATGTACCGGGAACGATAGCTGCGATACGGCCTACGCCCTTACAGTCGCGGGGGAATGCAACGTCGAACGTCTTGAGACCGTACTTGGAGGAAACGGAATCCATACAAGCCATGATGGAGGACTTGAGGGAGGGATCACGACGGAGGAATCCTGTGATCGCCCAGAAGGAGTTGGATGTGAGGGAGTAACGGGAAGCGCCGTCGGGATCGTTCCAGGATCCAACCTTGTAGCCGATCTTATCGCCCCAGCCGTGGATAACCTTTCTCTCGCCTGCCTCGTTTGTAACGATAGCGTGTTCCTCAAGGCCCTTCTCGATTGCCTCTGCTGCTGCCTTATACTTTGCGATCTCTGCATCGTAGCCGCCAACCTTAGCGAGGATCTCAGACATCTCGCGGAGGTTCTGATAGAACTGGAGAGTTGCCATAACGGTTACGCCGCTACCGAACTCCTCGCCCTCGTCCTCAGTATCACCGAGGCCGTCGAGAGCATCGTTCCAGTCACCGAAGAGAACACGAACACAGCCTGTGCCGTACTCTGTATCGATCTTGGAGAAGAGATAGCCCATGATTCTGAGAAGGTGGCAAAGAACTGTATCACGCTCTTCGCTTCTCTTGGCGCTTGTCCAGATCTCGTCCTCGCCTGCTTCAATATAGCCGCAGACCTCATCGAGAATGGAGTAGTCGCCTGTATATGCAAGGTATGTATAAACTGTGGAGATTACCCAAACGCCCTGGTCGATATATTTCTCAAGAGAAACGGGAACAGGCGCTGTAGGATCATCGGGAACGGAGAACATTCTGGGGGGACGGCCTGTAACGAGGATACAGTTGAGAGCATTGAGAATCTTTTCTCTTGAAAGCTCAGGCTGCCAGATAAGAGCGCCCTCAAGCTGCTGGAATACGTCGCGGATACCGAGGTATGCGCCTGCGTAGTTCTTACCGTGAGCGCAAACGGAGGTCTGCTTCTGTACAGTTCTGAAGAACTTATTGAATGTATCAGCCTCTACCTTGCCGCTCTTCCAGTTTTCAAACTTTACGGAGATGTTATCAAATGCTGTCTTTTCAGCGCACTCAAGCTTTTCAAGGCCTGCATCGATGCAATCTGCGCAGATCTCGATTGCTGTATGCTTTGCAGCCTCCTCCTCGGAGTGGCAAAGAACAAGCTCGTAGTCAACTCTGCAAGCCTCGCCTGCCTCAGCTTCCATATGGAAGATATCAGCAGCGCAGGGGAGGTCTGTTGTTGCAACGTTCTTAGCCTGCTTTTCAAAGCGGCCGCGTCTGAGAGAGCGGGAGTTTGCAATGGAAAGACCCTTAACGCCGAGGAAGTCACCGCGTGCACCTGTAGAATAGGATGCTGTGCAGTTACCCTGTGTTACCTTCTTATTGATAACGAGGCAGTCTGTAGTGTTACCGTTGCGGCTCTTAAGAGTGATAGTGCCGTTATCAGCAGTTGCAGCATACTTTGTAAGTCTGTCCCAGAACTTTTCAAACTCGTTGTAGCGGAGCATTGCTTCCATAAAGGATGCAAGATAGAATTCTTTCTTTTCATCGGTATTGTTGATACCCATGAGAGTGAAGTGGATATGCTTTGCCGCATCGATATGGAGACGCATAGCAAATACAAGACCCTCTACCTCAGTGATGCACCATGCGTGCTTGAGGGAGTATACGATATATCTGGAAACACCGGGCTCGATTGCCTGGCGGGATGCTCCTGTGATGGAAACGGGAGTGAAGTCGCCCTCGCCGTTCTTGATACCGCCGTAGAAGGAAACGGCAGATTCCTCACCGAAGTTTGCTGTCTTGAAGATCTGGAAGGTGGACTCGAGGGAGTCAATAAAGCCTGTGGAGCGGAGCCATACTACAAGACCGTCGGTATCGTAGGGGAAGCGGCTTTCGCCGATCTCGCGCTCACAGCAAACTACCTTGTCATAGTCAAGATAAAAGGCGTTGCGGGGGAGCTTGCCAGAGCCCTCAAGCTCTGCTTTTTTAATTTCAATGAGAAGGGAAAGGACTGTGTTTTTATCCATGGTTATCTCTCCTAAATAATAAGTTTTCTACTAATTACTATAACATAATAGTAGCGTTAAATCAAGGCAGAAAATAATATAAAACAACACTTTGTAATAAAGGTAACAATTTCACGAAATTGTTACCATAAAATGTTGAAATAGCTGATAAAGATATTGCATTTGTTTTAGTGTTATGATATTATAACTGCACAGGTGTTCATAGTATATTAACACAAAATCTTTCAGGAGGAAACAAAATGTATATTGTTGACTTTTTTAAGAACTTGTTCAGAAAAAAGAACATTGGCCTTATCATCTGGCTCGTTCTGAACACAGCTCTCATTATCGCTATCTTCAGTGGCGGATTTTCTTCATGGCAGGGTGCTCTTCTCGGCGTAGGCATCTACCTTCTCTCTCTTGTTATCGCACTTTCACCCATCGGTGAATGGATCCTCAGACTCCAGACCGGCTGCAAGAAGATGAAGAATGCAGATGATATCGCACGTCTCCAGCCTATCTTCGATGAGGTATACGCAAAGGCAAAGGCAAAGAACCCCGAGCTTCCCGATAAGGTTACTCTCTTTATCAACGAGAGCGACGAGCCTAATGCATTCGCTACAGGCAGAAAGACAGTTTGTGTAACAAGAGGTCTCTTCAACTACAGCGATGAGCACATCAAGGGCGTACTCGCACACGAGTTCGGTCACCTTGCTCACAAGGATACAGACGCTATCCTCGTAGTATCCGTAGGTAACATGATCGTAACAGCTATCTTCGTTATCATCAGAGTTTTTGCAAACTTCTTCATGGGTGTTGCACAGATCATCAACGCAATCTTCAGCGAAGGCTGGGCAGGCGTATTTGCATCTATATTCATTGCAATGGGCCGTGTAATCGCAGACTTCATGCTTGTTATTCTTATGCGTCTCTGGACACAGCTCGGCGTATGGCTCTGCATGAGCTCCAGCCGCGGCAATGAGTATGAGGCAGACCAGTATGCATACGAGTGCGGCTACGGTGAGCCTCTTTGCCAGGTTCTCGAAAGCTTCGGCTCAAGCGGTGCTAAGGGTCTCTTCGCAGCTCTTTCCTCCAGCCACCCCGACAACGATAAGAGAATTGCAAAGATCAGAGCTCTCGCTCAGACAGCTCCCCAGATTCAGAACGAGCAGTAATCTACATAAAAAAACAGATCCGATCTTCGGATCTGTTTTTTTGTTTGACGGATCATCTTCAAATTCGGGTTTATCGGGGAGATAATGCAAAGGACTTTTTTGTAAAAAAGTCCTCTGCACTCCCAAAAAACTTCAAAAAGGGATATATATAATTGGGGTTTACCGAGAAGTGGATGTTACTTCTTTGAAGAAAAGCCCGTTAGGGCTTTAAATGATTCATTAAAGAGAGATAAATCTCTCTTTAATGAATCATTTTTTTAAGTTTTTTGCGGAGCATTTTTTCAAAAAAGCGACCGTCTCCCCTCCCCGATAAACCCGAATTTACGTATAATCATTTACAAAAAAGGAGCTGTTGCGTCGCAACAGCTCCTTTTAATATTATTCTGTTCTGAGTGCTTCTACGGGGTCCTTCTTTGCAGCGCTCTTTGAGGGGATGATACCCGCAATGAGTGTGAGGAGAACGCTTATGATAACAAGAATCACAGCGACTCCGAGGGGAAGGAATGCTCTGAGATTGCCGATTCCCGTGAAATACTGAATAATAGCATTGATGGGGAAGCAGAGAAGAGCGGTGATAACAACACCGAGAAGTCCTGATGCAAAGCCGATGATAACGGTCTCTGCATTGAACATGCTGGATACGTTCTTCTTTGATGCACCGATAGCGCGGAGGATACCGATTTCCTTTGTTCTTTCCTGAACGGAGATAAGAGTGATAACTCCGATCATGATAGAGGAAACAACAAGGGAAACTGCAACGAATGCAATGAGAAGATATGTGATAGCATTGATAATTGTGGTCATGGAGGAGAGCATGATACCGATAACGTCTGTATAGCTGATCTTTTTAAGATCCTCAACGGACTTGTTATAGTCCTTGATGCATTCCTCAATAACGTCCTTGTTTTCAAAGCTTGATGCGAAGAGGTTGATCTTTGAAGGGTCATCAAGATCGATAACGCCGAGGGCTGTCATATTCTTCTCGTATGTGCTTTCGGAGAATTCAAGAACCTCGTCGTAGAATTTAGCGGCATCAGCTTCGCTGAGATTTTCCATAGTCATAGTGAGCATGGAAACGAGAGTAGCAGTATCGTATGCGGAGAGCGCCTTCATAGCCTCGGCGGTCAATTGCATTGTAACCTGCTCTGTGAGGATTCTCTCGTAGTAGGAGCGGATATCCTCCTCACTCATCTTTTCAAGAGCTGCAGTAACGTCTGCCTCGCTCATGCCTGTGCTCTGGATCATAACAGCAGAAAGGGTGGACTTCATAGCATCAAAGGGAGTAACGCTAAGCTGCTGGGTAACTATCAGAGTAACGCTTTCCTCGGAGGGAATGCTTGCCATGACCTTATAGATCTCGGCTTTCTTTGTATCGTCAAGAGAATTAATGTGGGAAACGAAATATTCCTTCTTTTCGCTGTCTGTGAGATCGGTAGTATTCTCGCCGAAGGGAAGACCTGTGAAGATGTCGGTTGTGGGAGAATTCTTCTGTGCCTCAACAGCAGGAGCATCGGAGGACTTTTCGATAACGTATTCGGTAAGATCAGCGGTGTATCCGATGGAGCCTGTGATCATAGCGCTTGTGGCATCCTCTGTGGGACGGATGATACCGGAAACCTTAAGGTCAAATCCGTCAGCCCAAAGAAGCTGAAGACCTGCATCAGTCTCGCTCATATCAGTATAGTTGCCTGTTGCCTCGTCAACTGTGTAGCGGGATGAGTTGAGGATAACTCGGAAATTCATATCGCAGATTTCCTCGTAGGTCCAGCTCTGAGTGCTTGTTGTGATCTGGGTACCCTTGAGCACTGCATCAAAGGCCTCCTCGATCTCTTTCTCGGATTTAAGTCCGAGAGCATAAAGGGTCATATCGTCGATCTCATTGTTTTCGTTAACAACGAGAACGATCTCGTTATACTTGTCGGGCCATTCGCCGTAGATAACGTCATACTGAGCGGTAACAACGGGGTTAACGGGGGAGCCGTCCTTAGCAGGGAGGATCTCTGTCCATACTCTGTTCTGGCTTCCGCCCATCATGGGAGATGCGCCCATCATGGAGCCGAGAGCAGAATCGTTCTGGGAGGTCATCATGCCGGACATATCCATGCCCATATATTTGCCGATAGCCTCAGCCATAAGCTTTTCGGAGTCGGAGCGGATGATCTTTCCGTCAACGTCCTTTGTGTAGATGAGAAGGTCGAGATCGTAGGAATACTGGATTCCGTTGATAGCCTCGTCCAGCGCCTCGTCCTTCTTTATCTCCTTTTCAAGGAATTCCTTGAAGGAGCGAAGGTCGTTTTCAGTAGTTTCCATATTGTTGAGGGCGTTGAGCATCTCGATCATAACTGCCTGAGAATAAACCTTGCCCTCCTCGTGCTCCACGCCGCCGTCGGGATCGATGCCCATAAAGGTCTGCATAAGAGTACCAATATCAACGGTAGTTGCCTCAAGAGTGAGAGGGTAGGAGGAGAGAGCTTCCTCCTGAACTGTGTTGATATATGTGTTTGCTCCGTTTGAAAGAGCGAAGATAAGAGCGATACCGATAATACCGATGCTTCCCGCAAAGGAGGTAAGGGCGGTTCTGCCCTTCTTTGTAAAGAGGTTCTTCAAGGAAAGACCGAAGGATGTCGCAAAGGACATGGAGGGCTTCTTTTCCTTTTTCTTTGAAGCCTTTATAGCCTCAAGTGCGGCAAGGTCCTCCTTGTGGTAGCCCTCTGATTCCTCATCGCTCAGGGGAGCGGAGTCGGAGGTAATAACACCGTCAAGCATACGGATGATTCTTGTGGAATACTTATCCGCAAGCTCGGGGTTGTGGGTTACCATGATAACGAGGCGGTCCTTTGAGACCTCCTTGAGTATCTCCATGACCTGAACGCTTGTCTCAGTATCAAGGGCGCCTGTAGGCTCGTCTGCAAGAATGATGTCGGGGTTGTTTACAAGTGCACGGGCAATTGCAACTCTCTGCATCTGTCCGCCTGACATTTCTGCAGGGCGCTTTTTAAGCTGATCGCCAAGTCCTACACGCTCAAGAGCTGCAACGGCACGCTGTCTGCGCTCCTTTTTGGAAACACCGGAAAGAGTGAGAGCAAGCTCAACGTTCTGCAGAACAGACTGATGGGGGATAAGGTTGTAGCTCTGGAAAACGAAGCCGATGGAGTGGTTGCGGTAAGAGTCCCAGTCGCGGTCCTTATAGGACTTTGTGCTCTTTGCGTTGATTATAAGGTCACCGTCGGTATACTGATCGAGACCGCCGATTATGTTGAGCATTGTTGTCTTTCCGCAGCCTGAGGGGCCGAGGATGGACACGAAATCGCTCTTACGGAATTTGAGGCTGATGCCCTTGAGAGCCTTTACCTCAGTTGAACCCGTTGAGTAGGTTTTAGTTATGTTCTTTAATTCAAGCATGGTTTTCTCCGTTTTTTTCAGTCAGAGCAGCGCCTAACTTTTCGTTGATTTTCTTTGCAGCATTTCTGAGTACGATAACCGCAAGCTCTGCCTCGTGAAATTCCTCCACGGTGAGCCATCCCTCGCTGTCATTGAAGGAGAAAAACTCGTCAAGGCTGTTGAGCACCCTGATGCTTTTTTCTGTAAGTGTCAGATAGGTCTTTCTTTCGTCATCGGGACACTTTGTTTTTTCGATGAATCCGTCAGCCTCGAATTTCTTGCACATGGAGGACATATTACCCTGATTGAAATCAAGGGCACGGAAAAGAGTTGAAACGGTTGCGTTTTCAGTCTTCTTGATGAGATTAAGTACTGCTACCTGTGTGGGAGTAAGTCCGTATTCCTGAGTAATAGGCTGGATAAGGCGCTCAATTCCTGAGCGGATACGGATAAACTCCTCGTTTGTTTCGTTGATGAGGTCACAGGTTTTTATGAGATTGCTTTGACTGGACATGGTGGCTTTTAACCTTCTTTCATTACTGTCGTTACTTATATATTGTTTTTTATGATCGGATTAAAATAATACCTTCGCCGTGAAGCGCTGCTTGCAACGGGGGCAGATAACGGGATGATTTCCCTTTCTTTTGGGAAGTCGGAGCATTGCCTTGCAATGAGGGCATTTTCTGTATCGGAAGCTTTTAGCATCGCGGATACGGTTTTTTGTGAGAATGAAGAAGCTTTTCACAGGCTTAAAAAGCTTCAGAAAGATTTCGTTTTCGCGGCGTCTTTTATAAATGTTTCGCGAGAGCATTCTGTATATCATGAATACTAATACAGCTGTCTGCAAAAGGGAAAGGACGATTCTTATAATAGGGTTTCCGATGAAAAGAAGGATTACCCAAAGTATGAAATAAGTCGCGAATAAGGCGTAGTAAAGTGAATCGATGCCGTACCTTCCGTAAAAGAATCGGGCAAGTTTGTCTCTGAAGCGCATAGTACCTCTATTTGCCAAAATATTTTGTTCAAATGAATTCTGCTTTTCATTATATTATATTTTAAGCCAAAAAGTATTAACAAATTGAAAACCCTTTTAAAAATGCCGTTGAAAAATTAAAAATTGTATGGTAATATAAACTGAATAAGTATGTTGGAGGCTGAAATGATATTTGAAAAATGGCTTATGCCCGACCTTGTTGTCGATACCTTTGACTGTGTCACCCCTGAAATTGTAAGATCAATGGGAGGAAAAGCCCTCCTTTGTGATGTAGATAACACCCTTGCAACCTATGATGATCCCACCCCTCCCGCACCCCTCGTTGAGTGGATAAACACCATGAGAGCGGCAGGAATAGAGATCGCCTTCGTTTCCAATAACGACTGGGACCGTATCCGCCTTTTCAATGAGGAGCTGGGCCTTGTAGCATATGCAAAGTCTAAGAAGCCCTCATATAAAAACCTTAAGGCAGCGGCAAAGGACCTCGGCCTCGATAAGAGCGAATGTGTTCTTCTCGGTGACCAGCTCCTTACAGACTGTGCTGCGGGAAAGCGCTTCGGTATTCCCGCAATCATCGTTCCTCCTATCAAGGACAGAACCTCATGGTTTTTCAGATTCAAGAGATGGCTTGAAAAGCCTTACATGAAAAAATACAGAAAGAATCACGCAAAGTGATATAGGATCGAGGTAATAAAATGTCACAGAGACTTATAAAGCTCAGAGAGCTCATGAAGGAGAAGGGAATTGATGCAATTTTTGCAACAAGCCCCGAGGCCCATATTTATCTTTCCGGATATGCCAATCCCGACGGATGCCTGCTTATCACAAGTGAGGGCGCATCCTTTGCGTTTGAGGATTTCAGATATATCGAGGCTGCAAAGAGAGAGATCAGCGCAGATGATTTCACAGTTATCATGCCCACAGGCCCCAGAAAGGAATGGCTCAGCGAGGCACTTGCGGTTTGCGGCGCAAAGGTGGTAGCATACGAAGATGCAACTCTTCCTTGCAGAAGCCTTGAGAATCTCAGAAAAGAGATCCCTCAGGTTGAGTTTGTTCCTGCAGGAGATATTATCTGCCGGCTTCGTGTATTCAAGGATGAGAGCGAGGTTGAGTGCATCGTAAAGGCTCAGCGAATTGCAGAGCAGTCCTTTATGGAGCTTCTTCCCCTTATCAACTACGACTGCACAGAAACATACGTTGCGGCACAGCTTGAATTTCTTATGAGAAAGAACGGAAGCGAGGGCGCAAGCTTCGATACTATCGCAGTCAGCGGCAAAAACTCCTCCTCTCCCCACGGTGTGCCCCGTAACGTAAAGCTTGAAAAGGGATTTCTAACTCTTGACTTTGGCGCAACCATCGGCGGCTATCACTCCGATATGACAAGAACCGTCGTTATCGGTAAGGCTGATGAAAAAATGAAGCACCTTTATAATACTGTTCTTGATGCACAGCTTGCAGCCCTTGAGGCTATCAAGGAGGGCGAAAGCTGCTTCAAGATGGATAAGATTGCCCGCGATATTATCTATGGCAGAGGCTATGAGGGCGCATTCGGACATGCTCTCGGTCACGGCGTAGGTCTTGAGGTCCATGAGGAGCCCTCCCTCAGTCCCCGCTCCGGAGACAGAAAGCTCACCTACGGTGATATCGTAACAGTAGAGCCCGGAATCTATCTTGAGGGCAAATACGGCTGCCGTATTGAGGATATGGTTTATATTACAAAGGGCGGCGCAAGAAACCTGACAGAGTGCACAAAAGAGCTTATTGAAATATGATTTTTGCATTTTTTCAAAAAATGTGAGATTTCTATTGCAAAATGCAAAGAAATGTATTAAAATAATTTCAGCTATTTAATTTCGAAAGGAGCTATCCCGTAAGGGATGAGTGATTATTATGGTAGTAGCAGGAGATTTCAAGAACGGAATCACATTTGACATGGACGGCAACGTAATGCAGGTTATCGAGTTCCAGCACGTTAAGCCCGGTAAGGGAGCCGCTTTCGTTCGTACAAAGCTTAGAAACGTTATCACAGGATCTGTAATTGAGAAGACATTCTCTCCCACAGATAAGTATGAGGATGCAAGAATCGACCGTAAGGACATGCAGTATCTTTACTCCGACGGCGAGCTTTACTACTTCATGGATATGGAGTCCTTCGAGCAGATTCCCCTTGAAGGCAACAAGCTTTCCGACAACTTCAAGTTCGTTAAGGAAGAGATGATCTGCCAGATCAAGTCCTATAAGGGCAACGTATTCTCTGTAGAGCCTCCCATGTTCGTTGAGCTTCTCATCGTTGATGCAGAGCCCGGCGTAAAGGGTGATACAGCTACAGGTACAACAAAGAACGCAACTGTTGAGACAGGCGCTGTTGTTCGTGTTCCCCTCTTCATCGAGTCCGGTGAGACAATCAAGATCGATACTCGTACAGGCGAGTACCTCGAAAGAGCATAAGTTATTCGCTTCGCTTTACGGCGCCTGACCGCCGACAGCTCCCTCGGAGTATGAAATACACCGTCGGTCGCCGTCAACAGTCATGCATCCGTAAATCAAACCGAGGTGGAGAAATCTACCTTGATATTTAACGAACCACTGAACAAAAGCTCAGAAGGCGTCACAGGTTTATCTGTGGCGCCTTTTTGCAATTTTGAACTAAAAAA
>JAZRRC010000054.1:0-14157 GCA_045650355.1 Candidatus Avispirillum sp.
CAACAGCCTCGGAGATGAAGTCTGCAGGGAACTGCGCCTCAAACTTCTCCTGATTCTCGAAGGGATAGTGATGCTGAGCGAAGGGCATCGCACCGGAGTCAAACCAGCAGTCGATAACCTCGGATACTCTCTTCATCTGGCATCCGCACTCGGGACACTTGATAGTAACCTCGTCGATGAAGGGGCGGTGAAGCTCGATTGTCTCGGGGCAGTTGTCGGACATAGACTTGAGCTCCTCGATAGAGCCGATAGCATGGCGGTGACCGCAGGAGCACTCCCAGATGTTGAGAGGTGTACCCCAGTAACGGTTACGGCTGATACCCCAGTCCTGAACGTTCTCGAGCCAGTCGCCGAAACGACCCTTACCGATAGATTCGGGGATCCAGTTGATTGTGTTGTTGTTTGCAATAAGTCTGTCCTTAACTGCTGTCATCTTGATGAACCAGGACTCGCGTGCGTAGTAGATAAGGGGAGTGTCGCAACGCCAGCAGTGAGGATAGGAGTGCTCGAAGTTGGGAGCAGAGAAGAGAAGACCCTTCTCGTCAAGAGCACGGAGAACGAGCTTGTCGCAGTCCTTAACGAACACGCCGGGCCAATCAGTCTCGGCTGTCATCTCACCCTTGCCGTCAACGAGCTGAACGAAGGGAAGACCGTACTTCTTACCAACCTTGTTATCGTCCTCACCGAATGCAGGAGCGATATGAACGATACCTGTACCGTCACCCATAGTAACGTAGGAGTCGCAAGTAACGTACCAGCACTTCTCACGGGGAGAAACGAACTTGAAGAGAGGCTCGTACTCACGGTACTCAAGTGCCTGACCCTTCATTGTTTCGAGAACCTCGTACTGACCCTCGCCGAGAACTGCATCGGCAAGAGCTGCTGCAAGGTAGTATGTATATTCGCCTGCCTGAACCTTTACGTAGTCGTCAGCAGGGTTTACGCAGAGAGCAACGTTTGAGGGAAGTGTCCAGGGAGTTGTTGTCCATGCAAGGAAGTATGCATCCTCGCCTACAACCTTAAATCTTGCGATAGCAGAACGCTCCTTAACGTCCTTATATCCCTGAGCAACCTCGTGAGAGGAGAGGGGAGTTCCGCAACGGGGGCAGTAGGGAACGATCTTGTGGCCCTTGTAGAGAAGGCCCTTGTCCCAGATCTGCTTGAGTGCCCACCACTCGGACTCGATGTAGGAGTCGTGGTATGTAACGTAGGGATCCTCCATATCAGCCCAGAAGCCAACGGTGTCGGAGAAGGACTCCCACATGCCCTTGTACTTCCAAACGGACTCTTTACACTTGCCGATAAAGGGAGCGATGCCGTACTCCTCGATCTGCTCCTTGCCGTCGATGCCGAGAAGCTTCTCAACCTCAAGCTCAACGGGGAGACCGTGAGTATCCCAGCCTGCTTTTCTGGGAACGTATGCGCCCTTCATTGCATGGTAACGGGGGATCATATCCTTGATAACACGGGTAAGAACGTGACCGATATGAGGCTTACCGTTAGCGGTGGGAGGGCCGTCGTAGAATGTGTAGGTGTTGTCTGTAGAACGCTGAGTAAGGCTCTGCTCAAAGATTCTGTTTTCCTTCCAGAAATCGAGAGTAACCTTCTCGCGACCGACAAAGTTAAGGTCGGTAGGAACCTTATTAAACATAATGATTTCCTCTTTTCGTGAGTTTATGGTAAAAATTTTTAAAAAGCAATAAAAAAAGCCCCCGTCGCAAGACAAAGGGAACCTTTGAAACCACCTGCATACAGTCATATGCGCCTGAGATAACGGACAGGCACCGGCACGGACTACTGTTTTCGCCCTGCAGCTCGGGAGTGATATTCACAAACGCATCTACCGTCGGACTCACACCGTCTCCGACTCGCTTTGGGTGTCCTGCGTCGCTACTGTCTCCGTCACAGCCTTTAACAAATGGATTATACCACCAAGAAATTGGTTTGTCAAGGATAATATATATTATAAGAATGAAAAAACATTGCAAAACGACGTAGCGTGTGTTAAAATTTTATCAGACAGAGTACGGACAGAACGCATGGTCCGGACGAAAAAAATATGAAAGGTCAGGAATGAATATGAAAATAAGAAAAATCATTGCCATTCTCCTGTGTACGGTCCTTTTGGCAGGAGCTATCCCCTTCGGTGCAATAGGCGTTGTCGCGGAGGACAATATAGTAGATGCCATCGTTACTATCGACGACTTGACTTACGTTGTTGACAACGGTGAGGCATATGCGTCATATTATGGAGGCTCGGCAACAACGATTGAGATACTCTCTCAGGTAAACGGCTGTCCCGTTACGGAAATCGGTCCTAATGCGTTTTCCGAAAGCAGCAGCCTGCAGACTATAATTATCCCCGATACCGTAACAACGATCGAAAAATTTGCATTCAGCGGATGCACCTCACTTTCGGAGATCGTTATTCCCGATGAAGTAACGACTATTGGAGAATGTGCATTTTTTAATTGCAGCGCACTCAGACGTATATACCTTCCCGAGGGAATCACCCGTATAAGTGACAATATGTTTTACGGTTGCAGAGCCCTTGAATACGTAAATATTCCCGAAAGTGTTGAGGAGATCGGGCGCTTTGCATTTGGTGAATGTAGGGCGCTCACCTCCGTAACCCTTCCCGAGGGCCTCAAGACTATTGCTGATTTGGGATTTTACAGCACTGACTTCAGCGAGATAACCCTTCCCGAATCTCTTGAAGCTATCGGGGATGAGGCATTCGGCCATTCAAACGTTGTGAATTTTTATATTCCGAAAAACGTTAAGCATATAGGAAAGAGTGTTTTTTCAGGCAATGACTATCTTGAAACGATAATTATAGACGAAGAGAATGAAGCCTATTTTGGCGACGGAACTTTTATTGCCGAGAGTGAAACGGGAAGACTTATTGCAATAAACAAGAACGGTGTGATCCCAAGTGATCCCCGCGTCAGTACTATTGCAGCGGGTGTGTTTTATACTTTCCATACAAAAGCAGTGATCATTCCCAAAAATATCACAGTAATAGAAGATAATGCATTTTCCGAGTCTTCCGACAATAACATAATAGTTTATTATCGTTCAAGTGAGGAGGATTGGAACAGCATTTCTATCGGAAGCGGTAACGAATGGCTGACTGATGCTGTTATAGTTTTTGATTATACCGACACTGCCCTTCCCGATAGCACCGTGCCTCCTGAGCTGTCTTATATAATCGAGGATGGCTATGCCGTAATTACAAAATGTGACCTTGATTCAAGGGGCGACGTTGTTATTCCTGAGTTTATCAAGGGTTATCCCGTAACGGAGATTGCTGAGGGAGCATTTAATCGATGTAACAAAACTCTCACGGGCGTGGTGCTTCCCGAAAGACTTGTTAAAATCGGAGCGAGTGCCTTTTCGGGATGCAGGTCTCTTAGGAGCGTTAATCTCCCCGAAAGTCTTGAATACATAGGTAACGACGCTTTTTACGGAACAGCTATCACAAGTATTGATCTGCCGGATGGTCTTAAATCTATCGGCGATAATGCTTTCAGTGATTCGGGCCTTACAAGCGTAGTTATACCGGGCAGCGTTTCCTATATGGGAAAGTCTGCTTTCGAATCGTGCAATGATCTCAGAAATGTAATTGTTGAAGAGGGAGTAAGGATTATCGGAGACTATGCTTTTGCGTATAATTTTAATTTGGAGAAAATTTCTTTGCCTTCAACCCTTACGAGGATAGAAGAATGGGCGTTCTACGGAAGCAATTTCAAGTATATAAAGATCTCCTCAGGTATAAGGTCTATCGGGGAATCAGCTTTTGACGACAGTAGCTTGATCTTCGTATATTTCGAGGGAGCTGAGGGTATGTGGGAAAGGACGCATATCGGCAGCAATAATGATCCTCTGATTAACGCTATAGTTTATTTTTACTATTACGGCAATCCGGAGGATGAGTTTGAACCCGAAGGATTTTCTTATAAGCTTAACAGCACGGGTGACGGACTGATCATCACTGAATATACGGGTGATGCAGAGGTGCTGGAGGTACCTCAGGCTATCAGAGGCGTTAGCGTAAAGGAAATCGATGGATATGCCATTGTCGAACTTGAAAATCTTAAGACTGTAATGATTCCCGAGGGTGTGGAACGCATTAATGAGCATGCCTTTGGCTACTGTCCCTCGCTTTCCGACATATATATTCCGAAAAGCATAAAAGAGGTAGGGTCTTTTGCTGTTTATAATAACAGCAGTGAGTTGTCCCTTCACGTTGCAGACGTGGATGCATGGCTTTCTGTTAAATTTGGAGAGAAGCCCATATCAGCCGAAAATATAAAGCTTTATTGCAACGGCGAGAATGTGGAATCTCTTATATTCCCCGATGGTGTAGCAGAGATAGCAAGCTATGCTTTCAAGGGCTATAGTAGTATAAAGAGCGTTTATATTCCCGATTCTGTTGAAAGCATAGGAGCGGAAGCATTTAATAATTGTGCTTCTCTCTGCAGCGTTGAGATTGGCGGTTCAGTTGATATTATAGGATCTTCCGCCTTTTATCAGTGCGATCAGCTTATCGAGGTCGTGCTTCACGATGGTATCTTGGTTATTGGTGATACAGCCTTTGGATCGTGTGATTCTCTTAAAAAGATAGATATTCCGGAATCGGTTACAGAGATTCGTGCCAATGCATTCTCTTATTGTAAGGCTCTTGAAACTGTAAGCGGCGCTGAGGGAGTTACCGTTATAGAACGGTATGCGTTTGCTTGGTGCAGTGAGCTCAAGAGTATTGAGCTGTACAATGGTCTTAAAAATATAGGAGACTATGCTTTTTCACATTGTTCTTCTCTTGAAAGCATCAATATTCCCGAAGGTGTTACAGCTGTAGGAAACTATGCTTTTTACTACTGTACCTCCCTTGAGAGCGCATATATACCCGGCAGTATTGTTAATATCGGAACTGTGTTTGAGAATTGTACGGCATTGAAGAATGTGACCTTGGGTGACGGAATAAAGAAAATGGCGTATAGAACTTTCTATAATTGTACAGCTCTTGAAACAGTAGAGCTGCCCGCCTCTGTTGAGAAAATCGGCAGTAGTGCTTTTGAAAATTGCAGCTCTCTTAACCTTGTTTGCTTTGCAGGCACCGTTGAACAGTGGAGCGAGGTAAGTGTTGGAAGCAAAAACGATACGCTTATTAATGCCGACTATATTTATAATTACGTTTCCGGTTCTGATGAAAATTTCGATCCCGTTATGGGCGGACTCAGATTTACTGCAGGCGAGAACGGTGTGACTGTCATCGGTTACGTCGGAAACAAAACGGATCTTACAATTCCTTCTACCCTTTGCGGTCTTCCCGTGACTGAGATCGGCTACAGCGCATTCAGGGATTGTAATACTCTTACAAAGATCACTCTTCCCGAAGGACTTTTGAAAATAGACATGTCTGCTTTTTGGGGAAGCACCGTTTCAGACATTACCTTACCTGGAAGTCTGAGGAGCATAGGCTCAAATGCTTTCAGAAATTGTCCGAATATTACCTCACTCTTTATTCCTGCAGGAGTTGAGAGTATAGACGCAAGCTTTATCAAACAATGCAAAAATCTTGTGATTCTTGAGGTGGATGAAAATAATCCCGTGTATTACGGTGAAGGCAACTGTATCATAAGGCGTGAAGACCGTGAGCTTGTTGTCGGATGTGCTTCGAGCACTATTCCCGATGGTGTAAAGAAAATCGGTGACGGTGCTTTCAATTATTGCGTAGGTCTTACAGAAATAGCGATCCCCGCGAGCGTTGAAAGTATCGGAGACTATGCATTTTATTACTGCGAAAATCTCACAAGCGCAGTACTTGAAAAAGGACTCAAAACAATTGGAGAGGGAGCCTTTGGTATATGCTGGAATCTGGAATACATCGATCTTCCCGAAGGTCTTGAATCTATAGGCAGGGACTGCTTTGCAGAGTGCGGAATCAGAGAGATAGTCATCCCCGACAGTATTACGCGAATTGAGGATTCTACCTTTGCTTCCTGCCGGCAGCTTACCGATATAACTATCCCTTCTTCCGTGAAATACTTTGGAGTAGACATATTAGGTGCTGACGAGAAGGAATATATGTCTCTTGAAAACGTTCATATAGAGAGTATTGCAGACTGGTGTGCTATAGAGTCTTATTCTATCGTTATGTATTATGCAACTAATATTTGTATTAACGGAGAGCCGCTTGAAGAGCTTGTAATTCCCGAGGGAGTTGAAAAAATAAACTCATTTGCATTTTACGGCTGTACTGCTGTTACAGAGATTCACCTTCCCGCATCACTCAGGGAAATCGAGGATTGTGCCTTTGGTTACAGCAGAAACGGTATAAACGTGACCGTTTACTATAACGGTACGGAGGATGACTGGCAAAGAGTTAATGTAGACGCTGACGGTAACACTTATTTGCTTAATGCTGAAATAATCTTTAAGCCGCCTGTTGTTGTTTCTGATGAGAATACGGGAATCACGATTACCGGAGCTGAAGGTGTTATTGACGAAAGCGTAACAGTCAACGTCAAAAATGTATCGATCGGTAATTACCTCGTAGGTCTCGGAGCTACTCATAATATAGACACTTCAAAAATGTATGATATAACGCTCACAATGGATGACGTTAACGTACAGCCCGACGGCAGGGTCAAGGTAATGATTCCCCTTGAGGAGGGCAAGAGCTACAATAACGTTGTGGTATTGTACATTGATAAAAACTATAAGGTCGAGCAAATGGAGTCCTATATTGAGGACGGATACGTTGTATTCTATACCGATCATTTCAGCCTTTACTCGGTAGTCGAGAAGAGGGACGTGCTTGCAGGTGACCTTAACGGCGACTCTGTTGTTAACGCAAGAGATTCATATATTATGAAAAGAGCCGTTGCGGGTGTAACAGAGCTTTCCGGTGATGCGGCCGTAGCGGCAGACGTCAACGGAGACGGTCAGATAAACGGAATCGATTCCTATCTTGTAGCCCAGATCATTTGCGGAGCATACTGATCTATAATAAGTAATACCAAAAAGAATAAAAGCCGAAAAGCCGAAAGCTTTTCGGCTTTTTTCTGTTCTGATACGGGCAGAGGATTTAAACATTCAGCCTTGACACATACCCCCTGGGGGTATATAATGAGATGAGATAAAAGATAAGGAGTGGGAATAATGAGTAACGTTGAAGAAAAATGCGAATGCTGCTGTCGCAAAAAGGTAAGAGACGAGTCCGAGCACCGAGACCTTATAAACCGCCTGTCCCGAATCGAGGGACAGATAAGAGGAATCCGCAAAATGGTAGAGGAGGACTCATACTGCACGGATATCATAACACAGGTATCAGCTGCGGCATCCGCCCTCAATTCCTTCAATAAGGAGCTTCTTTCCCGCCATATAAAGACCTGCGTCTCCGATGACATAAGAGCAGGCAAAAACGAAACCGTAGACGAGCTCCTGGCAGTCATAGCCAAGCTGATGAAGTGAGAGAGACGGTCGCTTTTTAGTGCGAAAATATAGCAATTGCAAAATCAAACTTTACTTTTTTCGCACACCGCTTCGCTAAAGGCGAAGCCAAAGAAAGCATAAAACCAACGGCGCTCCGCAAAAAACTTTAAAAAATGATTCATTAAAGAGAGTTTTATCTCTCTTTAATGAATCATTTAAAGCCCTGACGGGCTTTCTTTCAAATAAGTAACGTCCCTTCCCGATAAACCCGAATTTATATAACTTCCTATTTAAAGTTTTTTGGGAGTGAGGAGGAAGAAAAAACGATTGAGTATCGTTTTTTCAACGACGTAACTAAAACAAGGAGAGTAGCGAGCCGAGTGTATCGAGGCGACGCTAATCGACTATGTTTTAGGAAGATAGAGGACTTTTTTACAAAAAAGTCCTTTGCAAAGAAAAAGAAAGGACAACCAATGCAAACATACAACGTGACCGGTATGAGCTGCAGCGCTTGCTCGGCGAGGGTGGAAAAGGCGGTGTTGGCGGTTGAGGGCGTAGAGTCCTGCTCCGTCAGCCTTCTTACAAACTCCATGGGCGTTGAGGGCACGGCTTTACCCGAAAAGATAATTGCCGCAGTAGAGGCTGCGGGATACGGCGCTTCACAGAAGGGCGCTGATATTAAAAAGAATGATGATGGACTTAGGGACAGGGAAACCCCGAGGCTTCTTTTGCGCCTTTTATGGTCTCTCGGCTTTCTTATCGTTCTAATGTATTTCTCTATGGGATATACCATGTGGAATTTTCCCCTTCCCGAGTTTTTTGAAAAAAGCTGCACGTCGGTAGGGTTGGTTCAGCTGCTTTTGGCGGCTGCGGTCATGGTCATCAATCAGAAATTCTTTATAAGCGGAACAAAGGGAATTCTGAACCGCTCTCCCAATATGGATACCCTCGTTGCTTTGGGCTCGGGCGCATCATTTCTATATAGCACCTATCTTCTTTTCCTCATAGCACAAGCCGAGGGGGCAGGGGATATGGCTGCTGCCCACGAGCATCTCCACGGACTCTACTTTGAATCCGCCGCAATGATACTTGCCCTTATCACTGTCGGCAAAATGCTTGAGGCACACTCCAAGGGAAAGACCACAGATGCTCTGAGATCCCTTATGGCACTTTCCCCGAAAACCGCAACCGTTGTGCGTGACGGCAAGGAGATCGAGATCCCCGTAGAAGAAGTGCGAGTTGGCGATATATTCACAGTCCGCGCAGGAGGATCTATCCCTGTGGACGGAGTTGTGATCGAGGGTGGCGCATCTGTTGATGAATCTGCCCTCAGCGGAGAATCTCTCCCTGTTGATAAGGCGGAGGGAGATAAGGTCTCCTGCGCAACAGTCAGCCGCTCGGGCTTTATGAAATGCCAGGCTCAGCGTGTTGGCGAGGATACAACACTTTCTCAGATAATCAAAATGGTCAGCGATGCCGCAGCAACAAAGGCGCCCATCGCAAAGGTTGCAGACAGGGTTTCTGGAATCTTCGTTCCTGCGGTCATTGCAATATCTCTTGTTACCTTTATTGTTTGGATGCTTCTCGGTGAGAGCTTCGGATATGCAATTATCAAGGCAATATCCGTTCTTGTTATCAGCTGCCCCTGCGCTCTCGGACTTGCAACCCCCGTTGCAATAATGGTGGGCAGCGGCAAGGGCGCAAAGGGCGGAATCCTTTATAAAACTGCAGCATCCCTTGAGGAGGTAGGCAGAGGCGATATAATCGTCCTTGATAAAACGGGCACCGTAACAAAGGGCGAGATGTCGGTTTCAGATACCTTTAGCTTGTCCTCCGATGAAAAGGAGCTTCTTTCTGTCGCTTATTCTCTTGAGAAAAAGAGCGAGCATCCCCTGGGTCGTGCTGTCGTTGAATACTGCGAGCAAAGGGAAATCGAAATAAAGGAAACTGAATCCTTTGAAACCCTTCCCGGAAACGGAATCTCTGCAAGAATTGACGGTGTTCGTGTATCGGGCGGAAGCCTTTCATATATTTCCGGCCTTTGCAGCATTGATGAGGCTGCAAGAAAAAAGGCAGCATCCCTTGCAGAGGAGGGAAAAACTCCCCTTTTCTTTGAAAAGGAGGGAAAGCTCCTCGGCTTTATTGCAGTTTCCGATACTGTGAAGGAGGACTCCGCCGAGGCTGTTTCCCAGCTTAAAAACATGGGTCTTCGAGTTATCATGCTCACAGGCGATAACGAAAGGACAGGCAGGGCAGTAGCGAAGGGTGTCGGCATCGACGAGGTCATCGCAAACGTTCTTCCAGACGGAAAGGAAGCCGTTGTTTGCTCTCTCAAAAAGGAGGGTAAGGTCATAATGGTTGGGGACGGCATAAACGATGCTCCCGCTCTCAAGCGCGCGGATATAGGAATTGCCATCGGTGCGGGAACTGACGTTGCCATCGAGTCGGCAGATATAGTTCTTGTAAACTCATCCCTCCTTTCAGCGGCGGCAGCCATCCGCCTCGGTCGAAGAGTCCTTCGCAATATCCATGAAAACCTTTTCTTTGCGTTTATATATAATGTTATTGGAATCCCCCTTGCGGCAGGTGCCTTTGCGGCCCTCGGCCTTGAGCTGACCCCTATGTTCGGTGCAGCAGCAATGAGCCTTTCCAGCTTCTCGGTGGTTTCCAATGCGCTGAGACTTAATCTCGTAAATATAATGAGCACAAAAAAAGACAGAAAAAATAAAAAATCAAAAAAGGAGAAAAAGAAAATGGAAAAGATTTTGAAGATTGAAGGAATGATGTGCCCCCATTGCGAGGCAAGAGTAAAGAAGTGTCTTGAGGAGCTTTCCGAGGTTGAAGCGGCAGCAGTTTCCCACGAAAAGGGCGAGGCTGTGGTGACGCTCGCAAAGGAAATTTCCGATGAAAAGCTCAAAAGCATCGTTGAAGCACAGGGATATAAGGTGCTCTGAGTTAAAATAATGTGATGAAACAGGGCAATTTGTAGCTAAATTGCCCTAAAATTCATCAAAAATTTAGAATATTTTAATATATCGTTGTAAAAATTGAGAAAATAATAAAAATCACTTGATTTTGGTTGTTTTCTTTGTTATAATTAAGCAAATATTAGCCGTAGATACGGCAGAATTTCGACTCAGGAGAATTGAAATGGTTTCACGCGAAGTAACAATAAAAAACAATGTTGGTCTCCATGCCAGACCTGCAACATTCTTTATCCAGAAGGCAAACTCCTTCAAGAGCTCTATCTGGGTTGAAAGAGAAGATCGCAGAATCAATGCTAAGAGCCTTCTCGGCGTTCTTTCCCTCGGTATTGTTAAGGGTATGAACATCACAATCATCGCTGACGGTGCTGATGAGAACGAGGCAGTTGAGGGTCTCTGCACACTTATCGATACAGGATTCAGCGAATAATTCAGAATATGATCTGAGCAGCCGCCCTTACAGGGCGGCTTTTTGCTTAAATGCGAAAAAGGAGGACCTATGTCAAAAGAGAGCACAATTGAATACCTGAGAAAAAAGGCGCTCCTTTTGCCGAAGTCTCCTGGCGTCTATATTATGGAGAATAAGGATGGCAAGGTCATCTACGTAGGAAAGTCGAGAGCGCTGAAAAACCGCGTCACCTCATATTTCCACGGCAGCCATAATATAAAAACGGATAAAATGGTCTCCCACGTGGCGGATTTTCGTTATATCACCTGCGATACTGAGATGGAGGCGCTGGTTCTTGAGAACAATCTCATAAAGCAGTATACCCCCAAATACAATATCCTCTTAAAGGATGCAAAATCCTATCCCTACATCAAGGTCACAACTGAGGAGGAGTACCCCCGTGTTGTGATGACGAGAAAGAGAAGCGAGAAGGGAACCTTTTTCGGTCCCTATTCAGGCTCTCAAACGGTGCAGACGGTTATAGGCACCATTGAAAGAACTCTCGGTCTTCCTTCCTGTAAAAAAAAGTTTCCCGAGGATATAGGAAAGGGTCGCCCCTGCGTATACCGTCAGATAGGTCGCTGCTGCGGTCTTTGTGCGGGAGACGTCAGCCGTGAGGAATACGGCGAGCTTATAAAGTGCGCAATAAAGCTTCTCCGGGGAAATACGGGAGAGGTTGAGGAAGCCCTTATCAAAAGAATGATGGAGGCCGCCGAGGACGAAAGATTTGAGGAGGCAGCCCGCTGCCGTGATGCGGTGGCAGCCCTCAAGAAGCTTTCGGAAAGACAGAAAACAGAGCTTTCCCCCGATACGGAATGCGATATCGTTGCCTTAGCCAGCCACGAGGGATGCGACTGTGCCGCAGTTTTATATATCCGTGGCGGTATGATATGCGACAGCGAATATTTTATGTTCGGTGCCGACGAGATAACGGGAGCGGAAGAAGGGGAGGAAAGCCCCTTTGCGGCATTCCTTGTAAACCTCTATACCGCAAGAGAATATATCCCAAAGGAAGTGCTTTTGTCCTTTGAGATGAACGAGGAGGACAGACAGCTCGTTGCAGACTACCTCTCAGAAAGAGCGGGAAGAAAGATCGTTGTCCGCACACCTGTACGAGGAGAAGGTAAAAAGCTTTGCCTTATGGCGGAGCGGGATGCTGTGCGCCATAGCGAAACGAGAAGAAAAAGAGAGGATACGGAGGAAAAGCTCCTTGCCTCCTTGGCCTCTGCCCTCGGTCTTGAGGTGCTTCCCGAGCGAATTGAAGCATACGATATCTCAAACCTTGGGTCTGAGCATATCACCTGCGGCATGATAGTTGCGGAGCGTGCAAGGCTTAAAAAGAGTGATTACAGATATTTTAAAATAAAGGGTAAGGACACCCCCGATGACTACGGCTCCATGAGAGAAGCTCTCAGTCGCCGCCTTTCCCATCTTGATGACGGAAGCGACGAATCCTTCTCAAAAGCGCCCGACCTCATCCTCCTTGACGGAGGAAGCACCCACGTAGGTGTTATAAAGGAGCTTTTTGCAGAGGCGGGATACGATATCCCCGTTTTCGGTATGGTGAAGGACGATCATCATAAAACGAGAACTCTCGTAACGGAATCTTCAGAGCTCAGCATCGCCCGAGACCCCGAGCTTTTCAGATTTATCTATAAGCTCCAGGAGGAGGTCCACCGCTTTACCGTTTCAAAGATGACTCAGGCAAAGCGAAAGACTCTCAAAACCTCATCCCTTGAAAAGATAAAGGGAATCGGACCCCAGAAAGCAAAGAAGCTCCTGGCTGCCTTCGGCACGCTTTCAAAGCTGAAGGAAGCAACTGTAGAGGAGATAAGAGAGACAGGCAGAGTCAGCGAAGCCGATGCCAAAGCAATATTTGAATATTTTCATAAATAAAGGATAAAACCATGAGAATCATAACAGGAAGCGCAAGAGGAATCGCTCTTGCAACCCTTGAAGGGGAGAACACAAGACCCACAGCGGACAGAACTAAGGAAGCGCTGTTTTCAATGATACAGTTTGATATCGAGGGCCGCAGATGCCTCGATCTTTTTGCAGGAAGCGGACAGCTGGGACTTGAGGCAATCAGCCGAGGAGCTGCCCATTGCGTCTTTATTGACGAGGCAAGAGAGGCTGTTGAAATAGTTTTGGCAAATGCCAAAAAGACTAAGCTTTTCGACAGATGCAGAATATCCACGGGAAGCTTTGCGAATTTCCTGAAAAACGCCGCAGGAAGGGAAGAATTCGATCTTATTTTCCTTGATCCCCCCTATGCTTCAGACTATATGGCAGAGGCTCTTTCCCTTATTGCCGAGGGCGGACTTCTCAGAGCGGGCGGTCGCATCGTTTGCGAGAGCGATAACGGAACTGCTCCTGTTAAGAAGAAGGATATCAAGAACGATGAGTATCACAGCGCAAAGGTTATGGAGCAGGTTTTCGGCGGCAACAGCGAGCTTTCCGAAAAGTATGACGTTGTAAAAACTGCACTCTACGGCAGAAGCCGCATCACTCTTCTTGAAATGAGAAAAGAGGACGAGGAATGAAAAAGATAGCCATAGTTCCCGGCAGCTTCGATCCTGCAACTGCGGGTCACGTTGACCTTATAAGAAGAGCGGCAGCAATATTTGATGAGGTGCACGCAGTTGTTATGGTGAACGCTGAGAAGAATACGGGAATGTTCACAGCCGAGGAGCGCCTTGCCATTCTTGAGAGCGCAACGAGGGATATTGCGAACGTTAAGTGCGCTGTGTGCCGTGGTCTTGCATCGGATTATACGAAGGAAAACGGAGTATCGTTCATAGCAAAGGGCGTTCGCAACGCATCGGATTTTGATTATGAATATTCACTTTCCGAGATCATGAAGCATTTCCACGAGGGAATCGAAACGGTGATGATCCCCTCTGACCCTACACTTTCATATATGAGCTCAACATATGCAAGAGAGCGCATCCGCTACGGCTGCGACCTTTCCGATATTGCGGACGAGAAGACCGCAAAGCTTATACGAGAGCTTTTTGAAATGAAGAATGAAAAATGAAAAATGAAAAATTAACGTTGAAACCCGCTTCAAGCGGGTTTCTTCTTTTTTGTAAATTCGGGGTTATAGGGAGATATGATTGGTGTTTCGTAGGGGCTGATGCCCACATCAGCCCGCCATCTGAACAAGAACCAAAACGAAATTTGATGCACAAACAAACGCAAACGATAAACATTGCCGTAGGGGAGGGGCTTGGTCCTCCCGCCCATCTGCACGAGAATCAAATCAAAATTCGAAGGTGGACAAGC
>JAZRRC010000055.1:0-26841 GCA_045650355.1 Candidatus Avispirillum sp.
CAGAATCGGTGATAACACCGTCAAGGTCAAAAATTATAGCTTTTGTATTCATCATAATATCTCTTTTCAAAGTTTTTTGGAGTGAGGAGGAAGAAAAAACGATTGAGTATCGTTTTTTCAACGACGTAACTAAAACAAGGAGAGTAGCGAGCCGAGTGTATCGAGGTGAAGCTAATCGACTATGTTTTAGGAAGATAGAGGACTTTTTTACAAAAAAGTCCTTTGCATATCCTTTTACCAATATTTCCTATCAAGGCTTCTCAGCTGCACTGCCTCGGCTATGTGGCGGGCGCCGATGCTCTCGCTGCCGTCAAGGTCTGCAATAGTTCTTGCAACTCTGAGTATTCTGTCGTAGCCGCGGGCTGACATTCCCATGCTGTCGAATGCCTTTTTCAGTATCATATCTCCTGCTGCATCAAGGGCGCAGTGCTCTCTTATATGGGAGGACTGCATCTGTGCGTTGCAGGTGAGGTCGCTTCCTCTGAAGCGCTCCTCGGCAATGGCTCTCGCCGCAACAACACGCTCTCTTACAGACTCACTTGATTCCGCAACCTCCTTTTTGGAAAGCTCTGCGTAATCGAGGGCGGGAAGCTCCACCTGAATATCGATTCTGTCAAGAAGAGGTCCGCTTATTTTGGAAAGATATCGCTTGATATCCTCCTTTTTGCAGGTGCAGGCTTTCGCTTTCGAGCCGAAATAGCCGCACTTGCAGGGGTTCATTGCCGCTACAAGCATAAATCTCGAGGGGAAGGTCACTCTTCCCGCTGTTCTCGTGATAGTCACCTTGCCGTCCTCAAGGGGCTGACGGAGGCTCTCGGAAACGTTTTTGGGGAACTCGGGCAGCTCATCGAGGAAAAGAACTCCGTTGTTTGCAATTGATATCTCACCGGGGGTGGGATTCTTGCCGCCTCCCACAAGAGCGGGAGCGGATAACGTATGGTGAGGGCTGCGGAAGGGGCGCTCGCATACAAGAGACTGACCGTCGGGCAGAAGTCCCGAAACGGAATGGATCTTCGTTGTTACCAGCGCTTCCTCAAAGGTCATGGGAGGAAGGATCGTGGGGAGTCGCTTTGAAAGCATGGACTTTCCCGAGCCGGGAGGGCCGATGAGAAGGATGTTATGTCCTCCTGCCGCTGCGATCTCCATCGCTCTTTTTGCTCTTTCCTGACCCTTTACGTCGCAAAAATCAAGACCGGATGCGGAAATTCTTGAAAAATCTATAACTCCGCTTTCTACGGGAGTAAGGGGTGCCTCATTTGTGAAATGTCCCACCGCATCGCGGACAGTATCAACGGAGAAAACCTCAACACCGTCTACAACGGAGGCCTCTGCCGCATTTGCCGCAGGAACGAAGATTCGCTTTTTACCCGCATCACGGGCCGCCATTACCATGGGAAGAACACCGCGCACGCTTCGAACAGCGCCCGAGAAGGAAAGCTCTCCGATAAAGCAGCAGTCCTCATAATCGGCAGTTGAGGGAACGCAGCCGGAAAGCTTCAAGAGTGCCATGAGAATAGCAAGGTCGAAGGCGCTTCCCTCCTTTTTCACGTCGGCAGGAGCAAGGTTTACCGTTACCGCCATCTCGGGAAAAAGAAGTCCGCTGTTTGCCGCGGCAGCCTGAACACGCTGCTTTGCCTCTTTTACGGCAGCATCGGGAAGACCCACTATTTCAAAGGCGGGAAGGTCCGAATAGGCATTGCATTCAACCGTAACTATATAGCCGTCAATACCGAAAAGACCTGCAGTATAAGCCGTTGTCAGCATAGGCACCTCACAAAATTCCAATTAATAATTAATTTTATCACAATTTTCTTCCTGTGACAATAGAAATACAGCCATTTTTGTGATATACTATTGGAAAAAGGAGATGAAAGAAATAAATAGTCTTCCTAAAAGAAAAATTCACAGAATAAGTTGGTATGATTACAGCAGAAGCGGTGCATATTTCATCACCGTATGTACAAAAAACAAGCAAAACATTTTAGGATATATTACACCCTCATCCGTAGGGGCCGATGCCCACATCGGCCCGATTCTAAGGCTTACCGACAAAGGAAAAATCAGCGAAAAATACATACAATCCATTGCAGACAACAAAAACATTTTCGTTGACAAATACGTCATCATGCCAAACCATATTCATATGATAATGTCGATAAAAAATATAACATTTTCCGCTGATCCGTCATCGGAGAAATGCGAATTTGAAATCAATCAACATAGAAAAAGCATTTCTCAGATTATCAAATCATTTAAAATTCTTGTTTAAAAGGAAGTCGGAAGCTCAATTTTTCAGCGATCTTTTCACGATCATGTGATAAGAAACCGCGACGATTACAGAAGGATCTGGAAATACATCAATGAAAATCCCGCAAATTGGGCGAAGGATTGCTTTTATACTGAGTAATTGCATCAAGTTGAGTTATTGCTAATCGCCCGTTTTCGGGCCGATGTGGGCATCGGCCCCTACGAAATCAAATATTATTTAATTAAAAATATAACCAACCCCACATGAAAGGAACACACTATGAAAACCAAGGAAGAATTCACCATCCGCATCGATTCCGAGCTTTATAAGAAGCTCATTTTCATTGCTTCTAAGGATACGGGCAACCTGAACAACCATATGCTCCATATGATTCGCCAGAACGTTCAGTATTTCGAAAAGGTTCACGGAAGGATCAATACACAAAATATTGAGCTTCCCGAAAAGTCAGATACTTGATGATGTGGTGCAAAAATAAAGCCGTCCTTACGGGCGGCTTTATTTATTTATAATTGAAAGATAATACAAAAAAATTTGGGCAATTTATCAATTAGTAGTTGAAATCACTAATAAAAAATGCTATAATCATGTTACAAAGGCTCATTGCGTGTATGAGCAAAAAATATTATTTTTCAGGAGGACATTATGAGAAAGACGATTTCTCTCGTTCTTGTAGCGGCTATGCTTCTTACAATGATGGTGTTCGCACCTACAGCTTCCGCTGCAACTCTCGACGCAAACAATGTTCAGATCGACGCTCAGTACTTTGGCGGAACAACAATGTACAGCGAAATCGAAGGAACACAGCAGGACGGTTACTACTGGTATGACGCTTACGAAATCAAGGCAGGCGACGAAAGCCAGGGTATCCTCAACATCGATGGTATCATCGAAGAAGGTGAGTGGACTGAAAAAGTTTACCACATCGATTCCGACTACGCTCCTCAGAGCGGCCTTGCTTACGGTAACAACTCTCTCTTCGAGGTTCCCTCTGCAGAGAACACATTCTACCGTTGGCTCAAGGACGGCAACAACAAGTCCCTTGCTCCCGCAAACGGTCTTGAGTATGACGTTCGCTTCATGTGGGACGAGTCATTCTTCTACATGGCAGTAAGCTACATTGATGATGACGGTCAGATCAACTCCGGTACAGCAGCTTCCGGTAGCAACTGGGACGGCGACTCCATCCAGTTCCGTCTCGACCCCAACGGTGCTAACGCTTCCGTAGGCGGTCAGGGCTATGATGCTTCCGTTGACTCCTTCCCCTACGATCCTGAGATCCACGGTGAAATTGACAACACTCTCAACTGCACATTCCCCTGGTCTGACGAAGAGACAGAATTCGGTGGCGACGGACAGGAGAAGCACTCCACACTCGGTAACTTCATCTTCTCCTACTATACATCCGGTTACACAGATATGTGTGACGCTTCCAAGAGATACTTCCCCGAAGAAGTTGAGGTTGACGTAGACGACGGTAACGGCAACATCACAACAGAGATTCAGACAATTTACTATCCTGCTGACATCTCCGTATACGGTGAGCTCGAAGCAGAAAAGTATGCTTACGCAACAATTTATCCCCGCGACAACGGCATGCGTCCTCCCTTCAAGAAGGACATCGTAGAGTATGAGATCGCTCTCCCCTGGTCTCTCGTTGCTGACGATTACACAGCAGCGGCTGGCGCTGAGCTCGGCTTCTCCATGGTTCGTTTCAATGCTAAGCTTGGTGTTGGTTCATACAACTCCTACCTCTCTTGGGGTTCCGGTCTTTGCGGCTACGAGACTAAGGATATGCCCCAGGTTTGCGGCGGTTCCAACGCTCTCGTTCTTTCCGATGTAAATGCAAACGACACACAGGCTCACGAGCACGCATTCGCTGAAGCTACTTGTGAAAATCCCGAAACTTGTGAGTGCGGCTACGAGCGCGGCTTCGTATCCGGCCATAAGAACGCATTCTCCAACGAATCTCTCCCCTCCGGCAGCCAGGCAGGTTCCATCTCCGCTAAGTGTACAGTTTGTGGCGAAGAGTTCACAAAGACACTTAAGGCTACAGAGGGTTACACCAAGTACGACTTCCTCGAGACAGAGACAACCATCTCCGACCAGGGTTGGTGGGCTGAAGGCGGATTCTGCCTCCAGTGGGAGACACTTGATGAGAACGGCTCCAGATACACAGACGAGACAGACCCCACAGGTACTCTCAGACAGAAGCTCTGGAATGAAGACGGTACAGCAAAGAACTCCTTCGATAAGTTCACATTCGCTTCCGAGGGCAAGAACGTTCTCGACCTCACAATCGACGGTCAGACAGGTACATACTTCGAGGCAAGCAGCTACGCTACTTCCTACACAGAGGCTACAGACGTTTACTTCACATCTCTTCCCACAACAAACGAGCTTCTCGCTAAGGCAGAGCCCGATAAGAGACCTTATAACTCCTTCTTCGGTAACTGGTTCGGCGGCGACGGCACATACGGCGGCGGTAAGGGTGTATACGCTCTTGCAGGTCTCGTATCCGTAGAGGATAAGTACTACTTCGCAATCTATCCTGCATCTCACCAGAACCCCGATTCTCTCGCAGATCTTGATGAGTATGCATACTGCTACGCAGAGGCAACAGCTGAGCAGCTCGCTCTCAACACATGGCACGAGTACGTATTCATGTTCGATAACGATGCTGAGACAGCAATGATCTTCTGGGACGGCGAACTCGTAGCAGCAGCTACAGACTACCACTTCTACAGCTCCTCTCAGGGCGCTATCCTTCTCCAGCACAACATCACTTCCTACATCACAAACCTTGAGGTAGGTTCCACAGGTCTTGCAGCTGCAAGAACAGGCTGGAAGGGCAACGGCTCCGCTCCTACAGAGAAGTACACAGTAACTGTTGACGGTGTTGCAACTGAGGTTGAGGCTGGTGCAACAATCGAGCTCTCTACTGAGGCATTCATCGTTGATGGCAGCAAGTACATCCGTTTCAACGGCTGGACAGGCGACATCGCTGACGTAGCTGATGCAAAGGCTGCTACAACAACTGTAGTTGTTAACGGCGACCTCACAATCAACTCCGCTTACTACCAGATCGGTGACCTTAACGGCGATGGTACTGTAAACGCTCTCGACTCCAACATCATGAAGAGAATTTCCGTTGGTAACATGCCTTCTGTTGACGCATGTGATATCGATGGTAACGGCACATTCAACAACATCGACTCCAACTACCTCTCCAGACTTGCTGGTGGTACATGGGTACCTGAGGCGTAATTCCGTAAATTCGGATAATTCATTTAATAAATAAATGAACTAACCCCCACAGAGAAATCTCTGTGGGGGTTTTGATTTTTATGGGTTGAAGCTATCAAATATAAACGTAGTAAAAATTCTTTTTGCTTCCTTTATCTGCTTTTTTGATTTGAAGGTCCAGCCGGCACACTTTACCTTATACAGTCTGTTTATTATAATAAAAGGAAGAGTATCTGCATATTTGCGGTTGTAAGATACAAAATCGGGTCGGCAATAAAAACTGAGAAGGAGCGTTGTAACAAAAATGCGGCGCCATAAGGGAAGCTTTCCTTTTTTATTTTTATGCACCGTAGCAAGCAGTCCACGCGAAACACAGGGCTCGTTTCTTTTATACCATGCCACCACCTGGGGATGGAAGGACTGAACAGCATATTTTCCCGTATATCCCTCTAAGTGACGTGCAAGGCTTTCTGTTACCTCTATGTGATTTCCGTATGCCTTTATCTCAATGAGAAGGGGCACCTTCTCCGCTACGTAATCAAGAACCTCAAGAAAAAGAGGAATATACTCGTCGGTCCCAAGAAGCGGATATTTGCAAAGCTCCTCATAGGTGCAGTCAGAAACCTTTTTATCAATACCGCACATTCTCCTAAGATCGGCATCGTGAAAGACAACAAGGCGATTATCCTTTGTTAATTGAACGTCAAGCTCAATGGGAAGATCTGCATTTATTGCCGCCCAGAATGCTTTCAATGAGTTTTCGGGTATATCCTCGTTGTTGAAAAGTCCTCTGTGGGCAACGTATTTATTTTCAAAGTCCTCAAATATTCCCTTTCTCGCCCTCCCGGGATAAAGGGCAAAAAGGTATATAAATATGAGAAGCAGTATTATACCCGATAAAACGTAAAGTGCGATCATTTCTCCTCCATTATATATACAGCTTTATAGTATCCTCGATCCAGTATTCATACTGTGTGCCCTCTTTCTCCAGCTCCTTCAGCTGAAGGTATGCGCTGCAGCCGTCGGACGGGTCATGCCATATATCTGCGAAAACAAAATCGTGACGGCTTTCACCTGCAGCATACTTAAACGCATCCTCACGTACAATTCTGATCTTTTCCTTATTGGGAAACTGAGGAAGAATATACTTTTCAAACAGGCGGATGGCGCTTTCATCCATTTCAACTACAGTAACGGAGGAAACGCTCTCCTTATTTGACGCCATAAAAGCAAAATACCCCAGACCCAGACCGTAGGTTGCAACGTCACCAAAGGCTTTTTCAACAGGTGCTCTCATTGTTTCTATTTCGTTGGGAGTTATAAGCATCCATTCTCTCCCACCCTGCTTTACCACAGGATAAGTATATTTTCTGTTGAAAAATCCGATCCTCGGAATGACTCTTCCGTCAGGAAAAGTCACAGGGTCATTATAAACAAAGGCCTCGTAGGGCTTGTACTCGCCGTTGCAAAACTCCCAATCCCCATCCTTTGCCTCGGGGAGGGTGATACTTTTTCTGTATGGGTCATTTTCATAAGCTGCGCTGTCAAGCAGCGAAAACGTCTGAGAAATCCATCCGTGTCTCAGCTCGCGGTCGCTGTAAACGTCCATTATTCCCGCAAACAGTATTCTGAATGCCTCTTCGCAATCAACGCCGCAGCTTTTTTTGACGTCCTCTATCATTTCAGCATCAATTGCATCGGGATAAAAATTTAGATACTCCGACAAAAGCCCGAAAATACGGCTGTTCTTTTGTCTGATTATTTCAGAATTCACATTATACTCCGTTTTATAAAGGGATTTTCTCAATTATATACTTGCATTCCCGGTCTGTCAAGGCAGGCGCCCGCTTAACCCGCCCTCAAAAAGGATTATAGATAAATTATACAATAAGACTTTACGAAAGAGGAGAAATATGATATACTTATTATATATGTATATTAACGAATCGAAACGGAGATATAGGATCATGAAAAAATTTTTAAGTATTCTTGTTTGTATTTCTCTAATTCTCAGCACAGCTGCTCTCTTTTCCTGCAAATCAAAAGAAGAGCCCGAAGGACCCGTAGCATACGTCCTCGCTGAAAAGGGCAACGCTTATTCTCTGAGCCTTGCCGAAAACTTCACCCTTGCCTTTGAGGAAAACGGCGGCAGCGTTACCATGGAGACCTTCCCCACAGGCACCACCGGCTTTTCCGAATATTTTTCCAAGTCAATTGACGTTTCTGCTGACGTCATCTTCCTTCCCAACTCCCTTGCAACAGCTCCCGATCTTCTTAATGCGGCAAAGGACCTTGGAATAGAAGTTCCTATCCTTGCGGGAGACACATGGGAATCCTCAATCGTACTTGATGCAGTTAAAGAAACAGGTCTTGAGGTATATTGCATCACATTCTTTGATGAAAACGATACCTCCGACAAAGCAACCGAGTTTGTTACAGGCTTCAGAAAGTTCATTAACGAAAACAGCGAATATTACGATATGAACGGCGATACAAATATGGTTGCAGCTGTTTCCGCCCTCGGTTTTGATGCCTACAACGTAGCAATGTCTGCTATCCGCGCAGCCGCAGACGACAAGGGAGAGAAAATGACCTCCGTTGACGTGGCAAAAGCTCTCTGGAATACTGATTTCGACGGAATCTGCGGAAAGATCGAGTTTGATGAAAACGGAGATGCGATCACAAACAGCACATACATCAAAAAAGCAAAGGCAGACGGCTCCGCCTTTGAATTTGTGAAGGTGCAGACCGTTGATAACAATGCGAAAAAGGGCTCCGCTCCCGAATATGATGAGGAAGGTATCTCAATCGATACCGACAACAAGCGCATCACCGTGGGAGTTTTCCAGCCCACAACAGGCGATGACTCCGCAGGCGGAAAGCAGGAGCTTCTCGGTATAATCTATGCCCATTCCCTGGATAAGACCGTTGAAATCAACGGCGAGGAATACGAGGTTGTTCTCAACGTCAGCGATAACGGCTCCCTCGTTGAATATGCACTCGCAACAGCAACAAAGCTCGTTGACGAAAAGAGCATCGTTGTCATTGGCTCATATGGCTCCGGTGTTTCAATCGCAGCAGCAGACGTTTTTGAAGAGGCAGGCCTCGCAGCAATCGGCGCATCCTGCACAAACCCCGACGTTACCTTCGGTAACGATTACTATTTCAGATCAACCATCGTAGACTCCTTCGAGGGCTCCGTAATGGCAGACTTCGCAATGGATATTATTAAGGACGAGAAGTGATTATGCAAAAACTTTTTTGAAAAAAAGTTTCTGCACTTCAAAAAACTTTAAATAGGACACCCAAAATAGTGCAAGGCAAAAAATGCAGGTCCTAAGACCTGCGGCGCTGAAAGCGCCTTCCACATAAAGAATAAAACGGTAAAATGAACGAGCTCATTTTACCGTTTTATTCTTTATGTGGCTTTTGCCATTTAATTAGCTTTGCCTATTTGAAGTTTTTTGCGGAGCTTTTTTACAAAAAAGCGACCGTATCTCTTCTTAATTTCCTTCCTCTTCAGTAAGGTCAACGATGGTCTGGCCGCCTGTTACCTGAGGAAGCTCGCCGTCCCACTTTTCGATCTTATTGTAATCAACAAGAGCCTCTGTGATGGATGCAGCAACGATTGCGTTTGCTTCAGCCTCAGCCTGTGCCTTGATCTTAAGCGCTTCTGCTTCAGCCTCTGCGTTTGTGATGGCTGTCTGCTTTTCTGTTTCAGCCTTGAGAAGCTTCTGCTGAGCTACCTGCTTTTCCTCGATAGCATTAATATAAGCCTCAGAGAAATCGTAGTTTACGATATTAACGTCAGTAACGTAAAGGCCGATCTCGTTAAGCTTTTCGTTAAGACCTGTAACAAGACCCTCGGAAATGAGGCTTCTGTTTGTTACGCTTTCCTCAGCTGTATAGAGAGCGGTTGTCGCCTTGAGGACCTCGTTTACTGCGGGAGTAACGAGGACAGTTTCATAGTCCTTACCGATATTCTTGTAGATGGAATAGGACTTGGATGTATCAACACGGTAGTTGATAGCGAGTGTTGTCGCAACAGTCTGAAGGTCCTTGGAGAATGCCTCTGTGCTGACCTCAAGCTTTGTGATTCTGTTGTCGATCATAACAACCTGCTGAACGAAGGGTATCTTGAAGTGGAGACCCTCCTGAAGAACGTTTTCGTTAACTCTACCGAGAGTTACGACAACGCCTGTGTGACCTGCCTGCACGATTGTGAAGCAATTGAGACCAACGATCAGAACAAGAAGAGCTACAACTGCACCGATGACGATGGCTACGGGTAATTTCTTTTTCATTTTTATATTTTCCTTTCGGTTTTTTGTTTACTTAATTATATCACTACCTCTCCTTATTTTCCACTATTCCTTAAAGATTTTACCGATTATTTACCCATTCAGGCTGATTTGTGGTATAGAAAAAGGAATAATTAGAAAAAATATATATTAATGTATGAAATTATCAAATTATTCATTGACACGATTTTTTTAAAATGATATACTAAGGTGTTAAAATAGATAAAAATCCTAATTGAAAGGAAAATACTATGCAGGTTTACGCAGATAACGCCGCTACCGCTCCTATTTCTGAAAGAGCGCTTGCGGAAATGATAAAATACTACGGCATGGAGTATCAGAACCCCTCCAGCCTCCACACTTACGGCCAGACCGCGGCTGATGCTCTTGCTGATGCAAGAGCAAGAATCGCGAAGTGTCTCGGCTGTGACGAAAAGGGCATCATCTTCACCTCCGGCGGAAGCGAGGCAGACAACCAGGCAATCATCTCTGCCGCTCACCTCGGCGCAAAGAAGAACAAAAAGCACATCATCTCCACAGCTATCGAGCATCACGCAGTGCTTCACACTCTTGAGGCTCTCGAAAAGCAGGGATATGAGGTAACTCTTCTTCCTGTTTCCAAGGAAGGTCTTGTAACTGCTGAGCAGGTAAGAGAGGCTATCCGCCCCGATACTTGCCTTGTTACAGTAATGTTTGCAAACAACGAGATCGGCTCCATTCAACCCATCGCCGAAATCGGTGCAGTTTGCCGCGAAAATAAGGTTATCTTCCATACTGACGCTGTACAGGCTGTTGGTCACATTGAGGTAAATATCGAGGAAATGAACATCGATATGCTCTCCCTCGCAGCTCACAAGTTCCACGGACCTAAGGGTATCGGTGCACTTTACTGCAAGAGAGGCATCTTCCTTGAGCCCCTCATCACAGGCGGCGCACAGGAAAAGGGCAAGCGTGCAGGTACAGAAAACCTTCCCGCTATCATGGGCATGGCAGTAGCTCTTGAGGATGCTGTAGCTCACCTTCCCGAGTATCAGCAGAGAGTAAGCGCTCTTCGCGATAAGGTTATCGCGTCTCTTTCAAAGATTCCTTACTCCTTCCTTAACGGAAGCGCTGAGAAGAGACTCCCCAATAACATCAATATGTGCTTCGAGGGCATCGAGGGCGAGAGCCTTCTCCTTATGCTCGATATGTTCGGCATCGCCGCATCCAGCGGTAGCGCCTGCACATCCGGAAGCCTTGACCCCAGCCACGTGCTTCTCGCAATCGGTCTTCCCCACGAGATCGCACACGGCTCTCTCCGTCTCTCCTTCTCCGAGCTTACAACAGAGGAAGAGGCAGACTACATTATCGAAAAGGTGCCCGGCGTAGTTGAGCGCCTTCGCGCAATGTCCCCCGTTTGGGAAAATATGATGAAAGAAAAGAACTGACAGCCTGTCTGTCATCCTGAGCGTAGCCGCCCGAGATTCCGCTCCGCGGTTTTGCTACGCAAAACTTCGACTACAGTGTCTCGCAAACGAGCCACCTCCGCTCAGAATGACGCGGGCGGCGAAGTCGAACGGATCTACTAAAATAACAAGAAACAGAGGTAAAAATATTATGGCAATGAATTATTCTCCCCTTGTAATGGAGCATTTCACAAATCCCCGCAACGTAGGCGAGATCGAGAATGCCGACGGTATCGGCGAGGTAGGTAACGCAAAGTGCGGAGATATCATGAAGATATATCTCAAGATCGAGAACGATATCATCACAGACGTTAAGTTCAAGACATTCGGCTGTGCATCTGCTATCGCAACAAGCTCTATCGCAACAGAGCTCATCAAGGGCAAGCCCCTTTCCGAGGCTCTCGAGCTTACAAACCGCGCAGTTGTTGAGGCTCTCGGCGGACTTCCCGCAGTTAAGATCCACTGCTCTGTTCTCGCAGAGGAAGCTGTTAAGGCGGCTGTTAAGGATTATTACGACAAGAACGGCATCGAATACGATCCCGAGATGTTCAAGGAAAGCAGCTGCTCTCACTGCTGCCATTGTGACTAAGATTAAGCAGATAAGGGCTGTTCGAATGAACAGCCCTGTTTTGTTTATTAACAGAAATTCGATTTTTTCGGTGATATTGAAATAGATTTATATGTAAAGGCAGAACAAAGTTGCCTCCCCTTCTCAGCTCGCTGTGAAGGGGAGGGGGACCACGAAGTGGTGGAAGGGTTGCTACATCAGCACGAGAACCAAACTTGATTGTTTAGTGCACTGTTAAACGACAGCTTAACTATAATTCTCAGATAGTTCTCGTGCAGATAAGACACCCCTTCCGTCATCGGTGCCAAATAAGTCAAAAATCCTACATTCATCCTGCACCGATGCCACCTCCCCCTCACACCTCGATTTTCGAAAGCCTTTGGCATTCGCCTTGCGAATGCAGAGCGAATAAGGCAAAGTTAGTTTTCGGCTTTCTTCATATTCGCGGTGAGAGGTGGAGGCATTCGTTTCGATTCGCATGCAGATTTAAGGCGACCGCAGGTCGCCCCTACAATATATCTCTTATTTAAAGTTTTTTGGGAGTGCAGAGGACTTTTTACAAAAAAGTCCTTTGCGTCATAATACATGAAAGAAAAAATACTTGTTGCCCTCAGCGGAGGCGTTGATTCCTCGGCTGTTGCGGCTCTTCTTAAAAATTCAGGCTACGACGTTGGCGGCGCAACTATGCGCCTTTGCCCCGACGGCTGCGGCGACGATCCCGCCCCCGATGCCCGTGCGGCGGCAGAGCGCCTCGGTATTCCCTTTTTTCTTTTCGATATGAGAAAGGAATTTTACGAAAACGTAATTTCCGACTTTATCGAAACGTATAAAAGAGGTGCGACACCCAATCCTTGCATCGTTTGCAATAAAACCATGAAATTCGGCTTATTTATCGATAAAGCCGAAGAGCTTGGCTACGAAAAGATCGCTACGGGCCATTACTCTGTAATAAAAGAAGAAAACGGTCGGTTCCTTCTCTACAAGAGCGCCGACGAAAAGAAGGATCAGAGCTACGTTCTCTGGTCTCTTTCCCAGCGTGCTCTCTCAAGGCTGGTTTTGCCCCTCGGAACAATGACAAAGGATGAGGCAAGAGCAGCGGCAGAGGCGGCAAAGCTTGAAAATGCGAGAAAAAAGGAAAGTCAGGACATCTGCTTCGTTCCCGATGGCGATTATGCATCCTTTATCATGCGCGAAACGGGACTTTGCTTCCCCGAAGGAGATTTCGTTCTTGAGGACGGCACCGTCAAGGGCAGACATAAGGGAATCATACACTATACCGTCGGTCAGCGCCGAGGTCTCGGCCTTGCACTTCCCGCCCCCCTTTACGTTAAAGCCAAGGATGCCAAGGAAAACAAGGTCATTCTTTGTGACAATGAAGGTCTGTTTGCAAAAGAGCTCACTGCAAGTAACACAAACTGGATCGCATTTGACTCACTTGCAGAGCCTGTCCGCCTTGAAGCGAAGATACGCTACGGAGCCTGTCAGACTCCCTGCACCGTCACACCCACAGGGGATAACACCGTAAAAGTCACCTTCGACGAGGCTCAAAGAGCAATCTCCCCCGGCCAGTCCGTTGTATTCTACGACGGCGACATGGTTGTCGGTGGCGGAATAATAGAATAAGAAAAAAGGCAATGTTGTTTTACTCACATTGCCTTTTATTTATACAGCTTTTTAGGTGTGTCTATGAGACCGAGAATGTAATCGGAAGAAACATTATAATATTTACTGAACTCGGCTATTACAGTATGTGGAGTTGCCCGTTCTTCATTCTCGTATCTTATGTATGAATTTTTACTGATATTTGCTATTTTTGCACACTGCTGTTGTGTCAGGTCGTTATCTTCTCTCAAATCTCTTAATCTCAGCATTTATAACTTATTACATTTCTTCGTTAAATTCGAAAAGCTCATTTGGCGTACAGTTGAAAAGCAAACACAAAGTTTCGATATTTTCATACCTTATGGATTTAGTTTCATTATTTACCATTTTATTAAAATTCTGATAGCTCATTCCCAGCTGCTTATATAACCAGTATTTTGTTTTTCCGTTTTTTTCAAGAAGCTCTAATACTCTTAACTTTATCATAAGATATATCCTCATAATATATGTTTTAATGAGATAATATCTTATTTTCCCTCTTTACATATAGACTAATACATTATATAATGAGTTAGTCTATATGTAGAGAGGAAGGATTTTTAATGTATGATTATAAATTGATTCCGGGAAATGAAGGCAAGGACTGTCCCGCAAACGGAAAAGATCCATTGATCGAGTGTGCTTGTGACGAATGCGATTATCTTATGTGCTGTATCGGCAACAAATGGGAAGAGCTTTGCAAAAAATGTACTGATTTCTCTTGTCCGAGAAATAATAAAAACTGATAGATTATCCTGTGTTGTAAGATATGTAAAGGTCTTTTTGGAAAAAGCCCCCCACACCCGAAAACTTTTTAAAAAAGAGAACCCCATACCTAAACGGTACGGGGTTCTCTTTTTTAAGGTTTTTTGAGAGTGCAGAGAACTTTTTTCCAAAAAAGTTCTTTGCAAATATTCCTTCAATACAGGATAACCTATCAGTCTATCATTGTAGCAAAGTCGAGCTCTGCTGTGGATTTGAGGGGGAGGTCGGGTGTGATAGATGTAACAGTTACGTTAATACCGATGGACTTCATGCCTGCGGCATTGATTGCCTCGATACCTGCCTGGGAATCCTCAACGCCAACGCAATTCTCGGGAGCGATGCCGAGAGACTCTGCGCAAACGGAGAAGATCTCGGGGTCGGGCTTGGACTTGGAGATCTTTCTTGCATCTGCGATATAGTCGAACTCATCGATGATGCCGAGAGATGTGAGAAGAGCGGGAGCATTCTTGGAAACGGATGCAACTGCGAGCTTGAGGCCTGCAGCCTTTGCGTCTGCCATGAACTTTGCGATACCGGGGAGGATATCCTCGGGAGTTACCTTTGCGATGAGCTTAACGTAGTTATCGTTCTTCTCGGTGCACATAGCTTCCTTCTCTTCGAGGGTGAATGCACCGAGAGCGTTATTGATCTCAAGAATGATATTGAGAGAATCGAGACGGGAAACACCCTTAAGGCGCTCGTTATCGTCCTCGTCGAACTTATAGCCAAGACGGTCAGCGAGCTCCTTCCAAGCCTCGAAATGATACTTGGCAGAATCGGTGATAACACCGTCAAGGTCAAAAATTATAGCTTTTGTGTTCATTTTCGTATTCCTTTCGATACGTTCTGTGACTATTTTATCGATATATTTGCAAACTCCGAAAAAATTGTTGTTAACGTCACGATTCAGGATTCGTATAACCTCTATACCGTGCTTTTTCAGATACTCGGTTCTCTTACTGTCATGCTCTCTGCCTTCGGGCTTATAATGCTGTGAGCCGTCAAGCTCGATTGCAATTTTAGCTTTTGCACAGTAAAAATCAATAATATATTTATCAACGATCTTCTGACGGGTGAATTTTATAGGGTAATCGCAAAGGAAATCGTACCAAAGATGCCGTTCTTCCTTCGTCATATTACTTCTTAATTCTTTTGCAAATCCGGATAATTTTCTATTATATTTTTTATACATAGCAAATATATAAAATGAAAGCTGTTGCTATTATGCCTCCCATTCTCAGCTTGCTGTGAAGGGGAGGGGGACCGCTTGCGGTGGAAGGGTTGCTACATCAGCACGAGAACCGATTTGTATTATTTCGCGCTCTGTAAAATGATAGATTAACTATAACTATCAGATAGCTCTTGTGCAGATAAGACACCCCTACCGTCATCGGTGCCAAAGAAAACAAAAATCAAAATTCATCTTGCACCGATGCCACCTCCCCCTCACAGCCGCAAGCGTCTGAGAGGTGGAGGCTTTTGCTTTTCGTAAACTTAGTTAAGCTTAATTGTAATACCCTCGCCAACGGAGCAGAGGTTGCCCTTATGGAGGAACTGAACGTCTGCTGTGCCTGTTACGTTCACAACGGAGAACTCCTCGTGATCTGCGTAGATCTCGAGGCGCTGGCCGTGCCACTTGATTGCGAAGGAAACAGAGTTCCATGCATCGGGAAGGTTAGGATCGATACGAAGCTCTGAACCGTAGCGGCGAACACCACCGAAGCCGAGAACTGCGCACTGCCAGATACCACCGAGAGATGCTGCGTGCATACCCTCGTTAGAGGACCACATTACGTTACCCATATCGATCATGGTTGCTCTCTCGAAGAGATCGTATGCCATCTTCTTTTCGCCAAGGTCAGAAGCCAGTGCGGAGAAGGTGGAGAGAGAAAGGCTGGAATCGTGGATGCAGCACTCCTCATAGAAATAGAAGTTCTTAACCTTTGTTTCAGGCTTGAAGAGGTCCTCCATCATATAAAGAAGAGCAACAACGTCTGCCTGCTTGCCGATCATTACCTTAAGGAAGCCGCCAAGCTCGTTGATTCTCTCACGAATTGTGGGATCAAGAGATGCAGAGATACCGTCACGGGTTACCTTGGGGAGAGAAAGGAATGTCTCGTCCTCGGGGATGATGCCGTCCTCGTTCTCTGTGGGGAGGTAGAGCTTCTCAAGAATGAGAGTCCACTTATCGTATGCGCCGTCAATATCACAGATCTCGTTAAGGCGCTTGTATGTTTCGGGCTTGTCCTTTCTGAGCATATCCGCATACTCTACTGCAAGGCGGATATTCTGATGAACCATATAGTTTGTGAAGGCGTTGTTATCAACGTTTTCCTTATACTCGTTAGCACCGATTACGTTGAGGATATCATACTGATCCTTCTCAGCATTATAGGAAACTCTGGAGGGCCAGAAGCTTGCGCACTCGAAGAGAAGCTCGTAGCCGCACTTTTCCATGAAGTCCTCGTCGCCTGTTACCATATTATAATAATGTACGCCAAATGCTACGTCTGCTGTAATATGAATCTCGTAGTCACCTGTGTTATAGATAACGGGAGTAGCCTCTTTGTCTGTGATCCATGCAGCCTCCCAGGGGAAGCGGGCGCCAGTGAAGCCTGTGTTGTGAGCGTGGTCACGGCAGGCATCGAGGCAGTTGTAGCGGTACTCAAGAAGGCTTCTTGCTTCCTTGGGTGCAGCAAAGATGAAGTAGGGGAGCATATAAATTTCTGTATCCCAGAAGGTATGTCCGTAGTATCCGGGGCCGGAGAGACCCTTTGCTGCGATGTTCATTCTGTTATCGTGAACGGGGGACATTGCTGTGAGGTGGTAGATAGCAAAGCGAAGTGCAAGCTGGTCGCAGTCAGCACCGTCGATAATAACGTCACGGTTATTCCAGATGCGCTCGATCCACTCCTCTTCACTTTCCTTAACGATAGTGCAGATGCAGCGCTCTCTCTCGCTTCTTACCTTTTCATATGCAAGGCTGAAGAGTGCGTCGGATGTAAAAGAATCTCTGCCCTGATCGCGGCTTGTAAACAAAGCGATCTTCTTACTAACGGTAATGCTCTCGCCCTTCTTAAGCTTAACGGTTACAGAGCCGTATGCACAAAGGTCGTCCTTAGTATACGTAATATCGGAGAGCTCTGTCTTTTCCTCTCCGGAGCACTTTGAAAACTTAAGGCTTGCAACTGTTGCAATACGGATATTGGACTGGCTTGTACGTGTGTTAACGGCAACGATACCGCCAAAGGCCTCGCTTGTTACAGGAACGAGGTGCTGATTGATACGGATAAGCTCGTCCTTTCCGTTAATACCTGCGGAAAGTGTGATCTCGCAATCGTCGCTCACAGCTGTGATCGTTACCTTCTGAGCTGCAAGATGACGGTCCTTGAGGGAAACGATGCGCTTTTCTGTACAGAGATACTTTGCTCCGTCCTTACCTGTCCACTCAGTCTTTCTTTCAAGAAGACCGTTTCTGAGGTTAAGGGAGCGGGTGTGGGTAGTATAATCGATATTGTCATAGCCCATCTTCTCTCCGTTGATAACTGCGATGGTGGAGAGGGGGTTTGCGGAGTTGATGAGCATCATACATCCGTCACCCTCGTGATGGTTGAAGGTACCTGCGATCATAGTAACGGGGCCCACGTCCTCGGAGGGAGCCTCGAAAAGACCGCCTCTCATACAGAAGTAGCCGTTACCCTGGCACATGATGGATTCGCACTTTGCAAGGCGCTGTACGGAAAGCTGGTCCTCGGAGAGTATCCAATTCTTGTTTTCGCCTTCGCCGAGATCGTACACGATCTTGTGATTGTCGTTTGTAAACATATTTATTCCCTTTCTCAGTTCATTGAAAGTACTTTTTCTCTTAATGTTTTGTATGCAGTTTCTGCATCACGAATGGGAGCAACCGTTCTTTCCATGGGGCAGATGCCGTCGCCTCTGCGGTTTGAGATGGCGATTGTGGTCATGGAATAGATGCAGGGGATATTTGCATCGGAAAGAACCTCTAATGCTCCGTTGGAGATAACGGAGGCAAAGACCTCCTTGACTCCCGCATGGACCATTATCATTGCGGCAGCCCTTCCCACAATCTTATCGGCAACGGATGCGCCGCGAAGGAACTCGGGGTCCTCCTCAAGCCAGAGGATCATAGGGCGGATGCCTCGCTCGTTCGACGTGCAAAGACCCGAATCGGTATATACAGCGCAGCGAACGGCACCTGTCAGTGCCATGCGCGCTTCTCTAAGTCTGTCAATATTTGAACTCATTGTCAAACTGCCTCACTGATACTGCGTATCTGCTTTCCCAAGCCTTTTCGATAAGCTCGGAGCGGTTGAATTTCTCCTCCTCTGCCAGAACCTTTTCCATTTCGGGGCGGGTCTTGGGGTGGCGGGGAGTGAATACTGTACAGCAGTCCTCATAGGGGAGGATGGACGTCTCGAACGTTCCGATCTCACGGGAGCGGACAACGATCTCCTCCTTATCAAGACCGATGCAGGGACGGAGAACAGGCACCTCGGCAACGCAGTCTGTTACTGCAAGAGCGCCCATTGTCTGGCTCGCTACCTGACCGAGGCTCTCACCTGTGATAAGACACTGATACTGACCCTCAGCGGCAACTCGGTTGGAAAGCTCCATCATACAGCGGCGAAGAAGGAGAGTAAAATACTCTTCATTACAGTTGTCACGCAGAGCCTCCTGAATTTCTGTAAGGGAGATGATATGAACTCGGATGTGACCGCAGTATTCGCAAAGCTCTTTTGCAAGAGTGAGCACCTTTTCACGGGCTCTCTCGCTTGTATAGGGGAAGGACTCAAAATGGAGAGCATCGATGAAAAGACCTCGCTTTGCCATCATATAGCCTGCAACGGGGCTGTCGATACCGCCGGAAAGGAGAAGAAGACCGCGTCCTCCGCAGCCGAGGGGAATACCGCCGGCGCCGGGCTCCTGACCTGCATGAACGTATGCCGCCTTATCACGGACCTCGATACGAACTGTGATGTCCGCATTCTTAAGCTTTACCTTGATATTGCCTCCCATAGCCTCAAGGATAACGCCGCCGATCTGTGCTGCGATCTCGGGGCTCTCGAGAGGGAACTTTTTGTCGCTTCTCTTTGCCTCGCAGCGGAAGGTCTTATAGCCGCGGAGCTTTTCGGGAAGGTATTCTCTTGCTGTTTCGCAGATAGCCTCCATTGTCTTGTCGCAAACTGCGGCTCTTGTTATGGAAGCAAAGCCGAATACCTTTCTCGCCTGCTCGTACATCTCGTCAATATCGGCAAACTCATCGCGAGGCTCGATATAAACTGTGGACTGAGCATAGCGGATATCAAATCCGCCAACGTGCTTCGCACGTCTCTTAAGCTCCTTCAAGAGCATAGCCTCAAAGGAGCCCTTGTTTGAGCCCTTGAGGATTATCTCACCGTATTTACAAAGTATAACTTCTCTCATTTTTTGTTTTCCTCATGGTTTTTTCAGCATATAACCCCGACCTCGTACGGAAATCAGCACGCCGGGACCTGCAATTTTTTCAAGCTTTTTTCTGAGATAACAGATATATACGTCAGCACAGTTTCCCGCAGTTTCCCCCTGCCAGAGCGAGGAATCTATCTCCTCTCGCATAACACATTCCCCAACGTGGGAAAGAAGCAGCGAAAAAAGCTGGCACTCTCGGGAAGTGAGACTTACCTCCCTCTCTCCGAAAAGCGCTACCTGACGGGTGTTATCAATAGCCCATCCGCTCTCTGTCACTACCGTCATTTTTTTGAAAAGAGCAAGACATTCTGATACGAAAGCCTCAATATCAAGAGGCCTCGGCATGAAAACCTGCAAGTCCGAAAGCTTTTCGGGTGCCTGACCTATATAAATGCAGGAGCCCTTCACCTCGGGAGGAGATTTTTCGGTGCAGACCACAGTAATGTCCGCCCCCTTTTCGCTGATGGTAGCAAAAGGGTATATAACAGCACGGATAAGCTCCTCCATCACGGGGATGTCGGAAATTATCGAAACTGTCAGCGTATTATTTTTTCTGTCATTAAATAAATTTATATCCATAAAAATATAATAACTTATCTGAAAAGTTTTGTCAATCGAAAATGGGCATTAGTTCATTCTTTATTGTTTATTCTTACCTTTATATTTAAAATTCATTGTTGATATTCTATTGTTAACTAAAGTTAGAACGGCGAAAGAGACTTTTTTGCAAGTCCTTCCCCCACAGATTGGGGGAAGGTGGCAGCGTAGCTGACGGATGAGGGTTGCTACCTGGGTGCGAGCTGTCTGACAAATTCAGTTAATCTTGAAATGACAAAAATTATAATATTGTCGGTGCTGTCATTCCAAGGGGCATTTAATTGTTATATGTGGTTCTCTCCCAGGTAGCAACCCTCATCTGTCTCACCCCGCTTTATAGCAAAAATCAAACTTTAACTCCGGAAATATACTTCCTTTAGCCTTACTGAGAGTGCAGTTCGACACCTTCCCCCGATCTGCGGGGGAAGGACTTGGCTTGGGTCTTCGTTTATCTTCGAAATTTCAGTTTTCTAATCACCGATATCCTAAAAGTTTTCCTCAGAAAGGATTTTCCATGCTATTACCATTCATCATCTTCTCGGCAGCGCTTTTTGTTGACGGGGCGACGGATTGTGCCAATTCTGTGACGGGGGTAGTCTCCTCAGGGGCTATGACACTGAAAAAATCCGTTATAATGTCTGCCGTCCTTTCCTTTCTCGGGTGTTTCGTTTTTTGCCTTTTTTGTCCGTCTGTTGCTGAGAGCTCCGCTGAGGCTCTTGCTTTTCCCCAGGGGTGGGAAGTACTCGGTGTATGCGTCTCCCTTCTCAGCGTTGTATTATGGTCGGGGGCAGCATGGTATCTCGGGCTTCCCACAAGTGAGGGTCATGCGCTGATATGCGCCTCGGCAGGTGCTGCTGCGGCACTTGGGGGGCGGGTTTATATTAAAGACCTGCTTTTTCTCATCCTCGCAATTTTTCCTGCTGCGGCACTTGGTGTTATTTTTTCTTTGATTTTCGCAAAGGTTTTCAACAAAAAAGTTGAAAACTCTCTTCGTTTTCCAACAATTCTATCCTCTGCCCTTTCCTCTTTTTTCCACGGAGCACAGGATGGGCAGAAATTTATGGCTCTTGCCCTCTCTGCCTCTCTTCTTTCAGAGAAAAATTCAACGTTTGCCATTATCGCTTTTTCTTTGGCAATGGGAATCGGCACTCTTTTCGGGAAGCGGATAATTGAAAAAATGGGATGCGAGATGGCTGTTGCCGATACACGCTCCGCTCTTTCATCCGACCTTGGAAGCGCCCTTGCCCTCACAATTCTGACCTCTCTCGGTATCCCCGCAAGCACCACTCACCTGAAGATGACCTCCCTTGCCGCCGCCACCCGATTTCTCGGTGGCAGGACAGACAATGGAACCTTTGTCCTTCTCCTTTTTGCATGGATATCCACCTTCCCCGTATCCTTTGCCCTCTCCTATCTCATTTCAAAGGGGATTTTGCTTGTTTTATTGTAAATATTGCACAAATAGACCCCCTTGATTTCTACGGCAGATATGCAAATTGTATTTGCATATCATATTAAATGTATGTATAATAGATGTATAGTCCCTCATTGGACACTTGCACGAAACTAAATTAAGGAGACATACACTCATGGCAATCACCACAAAAGAAATAAGAAACGTTGTACTTCTCGGTCATAGCGGAAGCGGTAAGACCTCTCTTTGTGAGGCGATGCTTTACTCTGTTGGCGATATTGACAGAATGGGCAAGGTTTCTGACGGAAATACAGTTTCTGACTACGACCCCGAGGAAGTAGCAAGAGGCTCCTCCGTATCCCTTTCCAACATCGGTTTCATGTACCACGACCACAAGATGAACATTCTTGACACTCCCGGCTCTCCCGATTTCGTAGGCGAGACAATGGAAGGTCTTCGCGCTGCTGACGCGGCTATTATCGTTGTAGACGGTAAGGCAGGCGTTGAGGTTGGTACTGAGCTTGCATGGGAAAAGGCAACAAAGGCAGGCCTTCCCGTTGCATTCTTCATCAACAAGCTTGATGATCCTGAGGCAAACTATGAAAGAGTATTCAACGAAATCCGTGATACCTTTGGTCGTAAGGTTTGTCTTACAAGCGTTCCCGTAATGTATAAGGACAGAATGACATACGTTTCTCTTGCAGAGAGAATGGCATTCGTGTTTGACGAAAAGGGTAGAAGAAGCGATATCGAGATGGATTCCGATCTCTACGGTATCGTTGAAACATATCTTGACACATTCAACGAGGCTATCGCTACAACAAGCGATGACCTTATGGCTAAATACTTTGACGGCGAGGTTATCACAAGTGCTGAGGCTATCGAGGCTCTCCACGAGGCTATCATCGTCGGTGACGTAGTTCCCGTATACTGCGGCTCAGTTCCCAACATGTGGGGCGTTCGTACTCTCGTTACAGCTATCAAGGGCTCCTTCCCCAGAATCACAGCTAAGAAGAACGAGAAGATCATCGTTGACGAATTTATCGCTGATAAGCCCATCGAGCCTGCAGGCGATTGCTCTATCTTCGTATTCAAGACCATTGCTGATCAGTACGGTAAGATCACAATGTTCAAGGTTATGAACGGTACTCTCAAGAAGGACATGATCCTCACAAACGCACGTACAGGCGGCCAGGAAAAGGTTGGCCACATCTACATGATCCGCGGTAAGAAGCAGACCGAGGTTGATGAGCTCCAGTGCGGTGATATCGGTGTAATGACAAAGCTCAACGATACTATCACCAACGATACTCTCTGCGCAGGCAAGGTTATCTCCTACGTAGGCGTTAAGTTCCCCGAGGCTCATATGAAGAAGGCAGTTGTTGCCGCAGCTAAGGGCGATGAGGATAAGATCTCCACAGCTATCGCAAGAATCCTTGAGGAGGATCCCTCTCTCGTATACGAGAACAATGCTGAAACAAAGCAGCTCACACTCTCCGGTATGTCTGATATTCATCTTGAAGTTGTTAAGGCTAAGATGAAGAACCGTTACGGAACAAGAATCGAATACACAACACCCAGAATTCCTTACCGTGAGACTATCCGTAAGACAGTTCAGGCAGAAGGTAAGCATAAAAAGCAGTCCGGCGGCTCCGGTCAGTACGGTCACGTTAAGATCACATTCACACGTGGTGACGAGGACGGTCTTACATTCACACAGTCTGTAGTTGGCGGCGCAGTTCCCAAGGGATTCTATCCCGCAGTTGAAAAGGGACTTCTCGAGGCTATGCAGAAGGGTGTTCTCGCAGGATACCCCGTAGTTAACCTCAAGGCTGACCTCTACGACGGCTCTTACCACGACGTTGACTCCAACGAAATCTCCTTCAAGCTTGCTGCAAAGCTTGCATATAAGTCCGGACTTCCCCAGGCTTCCCCCGTGCTCCTCGAGCCCGTTGGCGAGCTTAAGGTTTCCGTTCCCGAGAACATGGTGGGCGACGTTATGGGCGACCTTAACAAGCGCCGCGGCCGTGTAATGGGTATGAACCCCGATGAAGACCGCAAGGGCTACACCATCGTTGAGGCAGAGGCACCCTATGCTGAAATGATGGAATACACAATCGTTCTCCGTGCTATGACTCAGGGCAGAGGCTCTTATACATATAAGTTCATCCGCTATGAGGAAGTTCCCAACAGTGAAGCACAGAAGATCATTGCTAACGCAAAGGTTGAAGACGACGAATAAGAAAACAAAATCCCTCCCGCTTTCGGGAGGGATTTTAAATGAATAGTTAAGGTATATTTCCGCTTTGGCGGAAATATTTGTAAAACAAAATGGCTACAGTAAAACCTGTAGCCATTTCTTTTTTGAAGTTTTTTGGAGTGCAGAACCTTTTTTTCAAAAAAGGTTTTGCGTCTTTACTCATCCACCGCTTCGTTCAGCTTGTCCATAAGCTTTGCCAAGGCCAGTGTGTCCAGTGAGCAGTAGCGCTCAAGGTCTTCTATTACGCCGTTACAGTCGGGGAATGCATCGGGGTCAGCACACATGATAGCATATACCGTTGTTGCCTCCTGACCGTTATGTACGCCCGAAAGATTTGCATAATCAAGCTCCTCGGAATCGGGATAGAGGGCGTGGAGCACAGCCTTCAAAGAGCAGGCGCCCTTCATTTTTCCATCGTAATACCAGCGCTTCTCAAAGGGGCGCATCATATCGTAAACTCGGGATGCAATATCCAGAAGCTTTTCTCTCAGGTCGGGGAATCGGTCGGCAAGGGTCACGAGCATCATCTTCTCAAGCTGCATATTATATGCCGTAACGCATGCGCCGTCGGGGATATTCTCGCAAAGAGCCTCTGCAATGACTCTTCGGGGGTCAGTTCCCGGCTTTGCGATACAGCTTATATGCTGCAGGGGACCTCCCTTATACTCCTGCTTGTGGAGAGAAAACTGGAAAGCGCAGGGCTCAAAGGGATGAAGTCCGTCAAAGGGCGGGAAAGGAAGCTGCATTGTTTCGAAATCGAGGTAGCACATGGGATACCAGAGTCCCGAAAGAAAGCTTTTCAGATTTTCACGGTCAACAATGGGGGGCTCATTTTTGAGATACATCTCTATCTGCTTTTTCTGCAGGGGAGAAAGACATCCCTCACGGAGCATATCCTCAAAGGAGCACTTTCCCTTGCGGTAAAGCTTGTATTTTATATCGTGGCTGACACCGCTGATTGCAAAAACGTTGTCCTCGGGGAGGTACTTGAAGCACTCCTCACGGTTTTCGCAATCGGAGGGGTTGAAGCATCCGTTGTGAATGGGCTGTCGGGGCATTTCATCCTTTCCGATAGCGGAAAGCATATTTTTTGCTCTGTTTGCAACTCCGGAAACGAGAGAAGCAACACGGCTTGAAATATTTTCAAGAATAAAAAGCTCCTGACTGTCGCTGACACCCTTCTCAAAGCAGGTGTTGAGCTTGACGAAAAATACACGGGAAATGCGGATACCCTTAGTTGCAAGGATGAACACCTGATATGAAGCATCGTGGCAGACGGTCTGACGGATATGAGCCGCCGCACGGATGATGTAGAGGGCATAGGTGCCGTCGCTGCGGCGCCTTATAAGGTCGCATCGGCAGGAAAGAGAGCCGGAAGCAAAGGTAGCTCCCGCAATATCGAGAACACCCTCCCCTATTGCCGCATCGGTGAGATTGGCACATTCATCAACAGACCCCTCGGGTATGGTGCGAATACCGGAAAGACCCTCAATATAAAGCTTAGCCGCCTTTTCGTTGTGAAGCTGTATAATATTTCGCTCGGAATAAGGAGAAAGACCCTCGGGGCGATTCTTAAGAATCCATAAAAGCCCGGGGCATCTGATTCCGAGACAATATTCGTTTCTTGTCAGATAATTTTTCATAATCGTATCCAATACTCAAAGATACGACAATTATACTATAAATGTGAGCCTTTTTCAAGGGAAAGGAGAGAAATGTTATTATACTTTAGTATAGTTCATCCTTTGTTCATCATACAGATATACTGTGATTATTTTGTTTTTCTTCTTACATTCTTTTATTACAAATTCCGTTCCTTTTGATTTTCCGTCCCAAAAAGCAATAACTTCTTCTGCATAATCAATAATTTCCAGATTTCGCTTTAACGGTGCACCTTTACGGTATCTTGAATAATTAGGCAAAAACTCTGTTAATTTGATTTTGTTTTTCATAGCATATATTTTGACACACGTATCTATTCCCTTTGCACTACCCGATACTATTTCTGTTATATTTTCAGGTAAATATTTTTCAATATTATCTACAAAAAGACTTCTCGAACCAATAATTGCAATTATCATATATTCTACCTCTGATGTCCTATGTGTAGGACATGGTTTTTGTTCTTATAGTATACACTAATTATGTCCTAAAACAAGACATTTGGGTGGAATTATGAAAAGAATAATAGATTCAGAAAATATTAATATAATTGGCGAAAAGATCAGAGAAGCAAGAATCAAAGCAGGTATGAGCCAAAAGCAGCTTTCCGAAAAGCTTGAGCTTATGGCGGTATATACTTGCAGAGGTTCCGTTTCGCGCATAGAAAACGGTAAAAGAGCGGTTACTGATATAGAAATCGATGCTATTTCCAAGGTTTTGAATGTTTCTCTTGATTTCCTTTTTGGAAGAGAAAGATAAGGCTAAAATTATCGAAATACGGAGATGACTTCCCCGAAAAAAGCATTGACAAATGAAGAAGTATATGGTAATATAAATAGTACCGCAATAGCGGGCCATTAGCTCAGTTGGTTAGAGCTACCGGCTCATAACCGGTCGGTCCAAGGTTCGAGTCCTTGATGGCCCACCAAATAAAAGGCATCCCATTTGGGGTGCCTTTTATTTCGTTAGTCTATACGACCGAACCTTCGCCTGCTTGCAATTAGATTTCAAATTCGGGTTTGTCGGGGAGATTGATACACCACTGTAGGGGTCGACGTCCTCTGTCAAGAGCAAGATTGTATACAGTTGTGCAAGAGGATTGTATACACATTTCATGTCTAAAAGACACGCTTTGGGAAGCGAAACGGAGCGTAGCGGAGAGTAGCTTCCCAAAGCGGCGCGAGGTTCACGAAAGACGTGATAT
>JAZRRC010000056.1:0-8460 GCA_045650355.1 Candidatus Avispirillum sp.
GAATGTGTAAGCCATACCGCCACCGATGATGAGTGTATCAACCTTCTCGATGAGGTTGTTGATAACGCCGATCTTGTCGGAAACCTTAGCGCCGCCGAGAATAGCAACGAAGGGTCTCTTAGGATCGCTGAGAGCCTGACCCATGATAGAGATTTCCTTGTTGATGAGGTAACCGCAAACTGCAGGGAGGTAATCAGCAACGCCTGCTGTGGAAGCGTGAGCTCTGTGAGCTGCGCCGAAAGCATCGTTTACGAAGATCTCTGCCATGGAAGCGAGTTCCTTAGCGAATTCGGGATCGTTCTTTGTCTCTTCCTTGTGGAAGCGTACGTTCTCGATAAGAAGAACCTCACCGTCCTTGAGAGCAGCAGCCTTAGCCTTTGCATCCTCGCCGATAACGTCCTTAGCCATTGCTACTTCGATACCGAGGTACTCGGAGAGCTTAGCTGCAACGGGAGCGAGAGAAAACTCCATCTTAAATTCGCCCTTGGGTCTACCCATGTGAGAGCAAAGGATAACCTTTGCGCCGTTAGCAATGAGATACTTGATTGTGGGGAGAGCGCCAACGATTCTGTTGTCGTTTGTGATAACGCCGTCCTTCATAGGTACATTGAAGTCGCATCTTACAAGAACCTTCTTGCCGGCAACAGCAATGTCTTCAACTGATTTCTTGTTGTAAGTCATTTTTTATCCCTTCCGTCGCCCAAGGCGACATTAAAAATTTAACAATTTTGAATTGATCGGTAAAAAGCACATTTCCCTTTTTACCACATTAAATATAACATAATTTCAATTGATTTACAACAATTTTTTCCTATTTTTTTCGCGCTCATTCAAATTTCTTTTTCTTTGTGATATTTATACGGCAAGGATTTTGATTTTTATAGATTTTGACGGGACATTACCATTCAAGTTCCAAATAATACGGCTGGTCATCCCCATTATCCATACTCGCACATACAATATATCTTACTCGCATCTCAGCTTCATCGTATGCAAATATGTAGTACACATAGCTGTCCGTAACTTTTTCAAATATACGATCGTTTTCGTTTTGATCACATCTAACCAAACAAGTGTACGAGCCTTTTTTCACCTCTGTATAATCATATACTCCGTTCTCTTCTTTAGCTTCGTACTCTTTAAACAGCTTCCTGGCTCTTTCCACCTCTTTTTCAAACTCTTCTTTTTCCAAAGGCCACTCTGCAATTATATCATAGGTATAATCAAAGCCGTAATAAAAATGATAATAGTAGGTTGCATCAAGAAAAACCGTTTCGTATTGTCCTTCTTCATTTTTCACATTTTCAAAATATCGGGGAGAAACAGGAAACAACTCTTGAAAAAAGAGACTTTTATTTTCTATACATTCCGCATCCAGTTTCCTATAATCAGCGTAATAAGTTGTCATAGACCCATCATGCACGCCCCACGAGAACAAAAAGCTCACAGGAAGATACAACAAACAACAAACAAGAGCAATACGACGGACAAGCTTTTTTACCGGTCTGCGACGCTTTACCGAAAATAATATCAGAATAACTAAAGACGGAAGCAACGCAAGCAGAATGAAAAGCCACCAATTATCGTTTAGTTTTGGATACTCATACATTCTGTAATCAGAAACAATCGCGGCAAGCATAAACGTAATCGGAACAATACCGATATAACCTATCACCAATTTTTTTACAAAACCTTTTATGATTTTAAAACAACTCTTTTTTGTGTCCTCTATCGGTAATTCACTTTCACTTACAGGCAAAACAAGCAATTCAGCAAGCTCTGCTATCGTATAATCACGGTCGTGTTCGATGTTTTCAATAACTGAAAGATATTTTGCCTGCTCGTCCACAAGCTTTCGTTTTTCGCATCTAATACGTGACAATATTTCCTTGCTTTTTTCGGGACATTCTTTTATTGCTTTTATATCCGTTATAGAAAATCCAAATTTTCTTAAAACAGAAATATCTTTAAGACACTTTACATCAGACTCGCCAAAATCAAAGGTTCTGCGACCAAGATAATTTTCTACAAAATCAGGAGACAACAATTCCTCTTCAATATAGTATCGAATCGTTCTGTCACTAAGTCCGGTCAATTCACAAACAGTCTTTATTTTCATAAAATACCTCCTTTTTATAGAATAATAATCTTTTACGCAACGTAAAAGTCAAGAGATTTATCAATTTTTCCACATAAATTGTATCACAATCAAATAACAATCTCAAGAATTAACCCATCAAATACAGATCAACTATATTTAACAGACATCTCTCGTGCTGATGAATCGGACGAGCAATGCTCGCCCCTACATTGTTTGGTTTAAAACCGTTTGATAAACCCGAAATCCTCGTAGGGGAGGGGTTTCCCCTCCCTCCAACCGAAACGATATTTACAGCGAATTGTTACGTCTGCAATCGGGAGGGGGAACCCCTCCCCTACGAAATATCAATTACAGCTCTCCCAATAAATCTGAATTTGTTGTTTAAAGAATAAAGAAAAACAAAATGGCTACGGGCAAACCCATAGCCATTCCTTTTTGAAGTTTTTTGAAGGTGCGGAAACTTTTTACAAAAAAGTTTCTGCATAGCCCCCTTCCCTCTCACTTACTGCACGTAATAATATATCCGTCCACGTTGTTTCCGGAGACTGTGTAGATGCAGTCCTTGGGGATAAGAGTTTCTGTTGTCTCTTCTCCTGCATCGGCGGGAACGTAGTAGATCATTACTCCGCTTTCAGCCTCGTAGAATTCCTCTGCCTTCATATCATAGACACCTGTTTCGTTATTATATCCGAGGCAGATGCCGTCGTAGGTATAGCTCTTCAGATAATCGATATATTCCTCGAGGCAGAAGTTCATATCCTCCATGATCTGTGCATGGGGGGCGCCTACGTAGCGATAATGCCATGACTCATGGCTGATTCCTGTCAGATGGACCTTGTCCTTGGGGAAACGCAGAATAAATCCGTATTCCTGGCACTTTTCTCGGAACCACTCGCATTCCGCATCGCTTTCTACGTATGTTATCTTACCGTTTCTGTTAACGTTAAGGTCGATGCCGAGCCCTGTATGATGCTCACTCTCGCCGGGGTTTGCAACGTATGACTTTGCATAGTCCTCGCCGTAATCCTCAACGTACTGTGCATAAAGGGTCTCCTGCGCCTCACGGCTTCGGTATGAGCTGTTTATCTGCAGATACATAAAGCCCGTCTCGTTATAGCAGTCCTCTGTCAGCCTGTTGAAGGCATCCAGGGCTATCTTTCCCGCCTGAATTGACGTTGAATAGCCGGATACTCCGTAATACTCATTCTTATATTCCGAAATATTAACTATATCGCCCTCCATTTCCTCGGGGAAAACATAGGGGTTATAGGCATTTACAAGAATGAGGTCGCCATAGTGCACCTGCTCCTTTTCAAGAGCGAGGCTGAAATAAGGCAGAGGGTCCTCTGTTGTTACTTCTTCTGTGGTTTCATCGGAAATTACAGTGGAGGGGTCCTTTTTTTCCGTGCTGCCGGGCTTGTTAAGTCCGCTTGCAATAAGAAAAATGCAAAGACCTGCGATCAGAAGAAAGATAAATGCAACGAGCAGTGCTGCCGCATTGATCTTCGGGCGCTGACGGCGTCTTCTGTTATAAGAAAGTCGGCTTACGGGCTTGCGGTGTCTGTCGTGTCCCGCTTCCTCGGGGGTATATGTACGCTTAACCTGTGGTCCGTCGATGGGATCGTATCCCATCTGATGCCTTCTCGGGTCCTGATTGTTGTTCATAATAATATCCTTATCTCAAAATGGGATTTAGCAAATTAAAGCAACAGTCTTTTCAAATTCGAGTTTATTGGTGGGTTTGAATTTCGGAGAAGTCTCCCCCGCGCGTCATCCTGAGCGAAGCAAAATACCACAGTGTGGTGTTTTGCGAAGCCGAACTTTTGCCATAGCAAAAGTGCTCGCTAAAGCGAACAGGATCTCGCGGAAGACGGGCGTAGGTCTTTTCGCAGATCCCGCCCCCATAAGGGGGGCGCCCTCCCTATAGTCGGGTTCGACTCCGTAAACAATGCGCAGGATTGTTTACTCCGCTCAGGATGACGCGAAGGGCACGCTCGCTGAATCTTTAACACACCGATAAACCCAAATTTGAATTTAAATATCAAAAAATCAAGGGCTGTCTTTCGACAGCCCTTTTTTCATTAATTACTCTGCAGAAAGAGCGTCTTTTCTGGAAAGGTTCATTCTGCCGCGCTCGTCAACACCGAGGAACTTGATCTTCATTGTGTCGCCAACGTTGCAAACGTCCTCAACCTTCTCTGTTCTCTTTGTATCGAGCTTGGAGATGTGAACAAGACCTTCCTTGCCGGGAGCAAACTCAACGAATGCACCGATGGGGATGATTCTTGTAACAACGCCCTCGTAGATCATGCCTACTTCAGGCTCGAATACGATACCGTCGATGATCTTCTTAGCAGCTGCGATGGAGTTCTTATCGATTGCGGAGATGAAGATAGAGCCATCATCCTCGATATCGATCTTAGCGCCTGTATCAGCTGTGATCTTCTGAATTACCTTACCGCCGGAACCGATAACCTCACGGATCTTGTCGGTGGGGATCTTCATGGAGATCATCTTGGGAGCATACTCAGAAACCTCCTCGCGGGGAGCGGGGATAGCCTTGAGGATAACCTCGTCGATGATGTAGTCACGACCCTTGTGTGTTACCTCAAGAGCCTCAGCGATGATCTCAGGTGTAAGACCGTCGATCTTGAGGTCCATCTGGATAGATGTGATACCCTTGTGTGTACCTGCTACCTTGAAGTCCATATCGCCGTAGAAGTCCTCAAGACCCTGAATGTCGATCATTGTCATGAAGTCATCGGAATCCTCTGCAGTGATAAGACCGCAGGAGATACCAGCTACGGGAGCCTTGATGGGAACACCTGCGTCCATAAGAGCAAGTGTGGAGCCGCATACAGAGCCCTGAGATGTAGAACCGTTGGAGGAAACTACCTCAGAAACAAGGCGGATAGCGTAGGGGAACTCCGAAACGTCGGGGAGTACGGGAACGAGAGAACGCTCAGCAAGCGCACCGTGACCGATCTCACGACGTCCGGGGCTTCTGGAAGCCTTTGCCTCACCTACAGAGTAGCCGGGCATGTTGTAGTGGTGGAGATATCTCTTGGACTGCTCTTCCCAGATAGTGTCGAGCATCTGCTCTTCGCTGATGGGGCCGAGAGTTGCAAGAGTGAGAACCTGTGTCTGTCCTCTTGTGAAGAGACCGGAACCGTGGATACGGCTGAACATACCAACCTCAGCAGCGAGGGGTCTGATCTCGTCCATTCTTCTGCCGTCTACGCGCTTCTTGTCGCGGAGGAGCCAGTTACGAACGATCTTCTTCTGAATCTTGTAGATAAGCTCAGGGTATACAACCTCAAGCTCAGGATACTTCTCAAGGAATGCATCCATAACCTTATCCTGGATAGGCTCCATTCTCTCGTCACGAACGTTCTTGTCGTCTGTGTCGAGAGCTGCCTTAACGTCCTCTTCAACGTATGCGAAGATTTCGTCGAACATATCGTGATCGAGCTCACCGGACTCGTATGTGAACTTGGGCTTACCAACCTCAGCAACGATGCTTCTGATGAATACGAGGAGCTGCTTGATAACTGCATGAGCCATCATGATAGCCTTGAACATATCATCATCGGAAACTTCCTTAGCACCAGCCTCGATCATAACAACCTTCTCTTCGCTTGCAGCAACTGTAAGCTCAAGAACGCTGTCCTCACGCTGCTTCTGAGTGGGGTTTACCATGAGCTTTCCGTCCTCTGTCATACCCATGAATACGCCGCCGATGGGGCCGTTCCAGGGAATATCGGAGATGGAAAGAGCGATGGATGCACCGATCATAGCAGTGATCTCGGGGGAGCAGTTGTAGTCAACGGAAAGAACTGTGAGAGATACGTTAACGTCGTTTCTCAGGTCCTTGGGGAAGAGGGGACGGAGGGGTCTGTCGATTACACGGGAAGTAAGGATAGCCTTCTCACCGGGCCGACCTTCTCTCTTGAGGTACCCGCCGGGGATTCTGCCGACAGCGTACATTCTTTCCTCAAAGTCAACGGAAAGGGGAAGGAAGTCGATGCCCTCACGGGGACGTGCGCTTGCTGTTGCGCAAGCAAGAACTGCTGTTTCGCCGTAACGAACGATACAAGAGCCGTTTGCGAGACCTGCAATCTTGCCAACCTCAACTACGAGGGGTCTGCCTGCAAGCTCGTATGAAAATGTTTTGTAATTCTCGAACATGTTTGCTTTCTCCTTTTTATTATATAGATTAAGCCTCGATGGGTTTAGCACTTAAATATTTCACCTTCCGCAGAAAGTAATATATTTAACTGCTAACCCCCTAAGGCGTGCTTACAAAAATAGAGGCCCCGGCAGGACGAATGCCCTGCCGAAGCCGACTTAGCCTATCTTGGCTCTCGGCTAAAAGTGGAAATTACTTTCTGAGGCCGAGTCTTTCAACGATTGAACGGTAACGCTCAATGTCAACCTTCTGAAGGTATGCGAGAAGGTTACGGCGATGGCCAACCATCTTGAGAAGACCGCGACCGGAGTGGTGGTCCTTCTTGTTAGCCTTCATGTGCTCTGTGAGAGTCTTGATTCTGTGTGTGAGAATCGCGATCTGTACCTCAGGAGAACCTGTGTCGCCTTCGTGAGTCTTGTACTCTTCGATGATAGCTGTCTTTTCTGCCTTTGTAATCATGGTTTTCACCTCATAAAAAATTATTTGTAGTCAGTCATCTCAGGCTCAGGCGGGTGAAATATTCCTCTGAAAGGAACTGATTCCTGCGTCCGGGACGCCGATACATGCCTAGCTATTGTATCACAACTAATTTCATTTGTAAAGAGCTTTTTTCACTTTTTTCTTTCTTTTTTATTGGAAAGATAAGGTTTTGCCATTCGAAAAAGGGATATTCCCCCTGCAACGATAAGCATTATTCCGAAAATTTTGCGAAGAAGATAAGGGTCGGTCACCGACGCAAGCAGCCCTCCCAAAAGTGACATGGGCATACCAAACGCAGCGAGCAAAAGCACAAGAGGAAAGTTTATCCGCCTCTTTTTGCAATGGATAAAAAGCGCCGCAATAGAAGCAAAAACGAAGAAATACAGATTTATCCCCTGAGCGCTTATCTGGTCTGCCCCTCGAATGAGAGTCAGATAGATAACAAGCAACCCTCCACCGCCAATACCCATTCCCGAAAGCGCCCCCATAAAAAACGCCGCTATCATATCAACAAAAGCCATACACACCTCACATTTTATATATTTTTTGCACTATGCGAAGATTTATGCGTTAATTTGAATTTATCGAAAAGGGATACGGTCGCTTTTTTGAAAAAAAGCTCCGCAAAAAACTTTAAAAATTGGTATAGTTAAATGTTATAGGCAAAAAAGCGGTGCAAAGCACCGAGGCGATATATCGCCTCCCACCGCAAATGAAAGACTGCAAAAATGAACGAGCTCATTTTTGCAGTCTTTCATTTGCGATGGCTTTTACCTTTTCGATTTCTTTGTCTTTTTAAAGTTTCTTTACTACTTTCTTCTCAAAGAAAGTAGATTAACTCCATTCTCCAGACCGGAATTGAAAGTAAAAACCCGCCCTTTCGGGCGGGGGAATAATCAATTAAATCCTGCGAGGATTCTCTTGAGCATATTTGTATCGATAGAGTTGATGTTGCCGTCGCCGTTGACGTCAGCAGCCTTTTCCATCTTGCTGCCCTCTTCAACAGACATTGTACCTGCAACGATTCTCATGAGATAGTTGGAGTCGATTCCGTTAATTGTACCGTTACCATCGATATCGCCAACCTTGATCTCTTCCTCGAATACCTCTTCAGTATAGTAGCAGCAGAACATCCATGCATCGTCCTTGGAAAGACCGAGCCAGCCGTCTGCGCCGTACCAGTTCTGGTTAGCACCAACAGCCTTGATCACTGTGATGAGATCCTCTGTGAGAGGATAAAGAGCAGTAGATGCATCTGCGCACTCAAAGTACTGATTGAACGCCTCGTTATAATCATCTATCGCAACGAGAACGCCGTCCTCATTATAAACAGAGCCCTTGAGCTGACCGTAGCTTGCCGCAGCGCTGAGGCTCATCTGGCTGTCGCTGAGGTTTACGTAGAGGATATGGCCGTCTGCAGAATTGAGGTGGTAATAACCGTCCTCGCCGAGAACGGGCTCGTCGATAGTTGAATTTCTTACGTTAACGTTCAAAAGAAGTGCGGGATCGCCGGGGAATGTAAAGGGAGCGGGAGCAGTCTTATTTTCGTATGTTACATACTCTATAACGACTCTTTCAGATTCGCTGGACACAACGTTGATCTTAGCCTCCGCACCGTCAGCCTTAACTGCGATCCAGATCTCCTGACCTACGCCTGTGCACTCCCAGCTTACGGGGTCGGCTGTTACAG
>JAZRRC010000057.1:0-3013 GCA_045650355.1 Candidatus Avispirillum sp.
CTTAAAAATGACTACGGAATTATCCGTGGTCATTTTTGTTTCAAATTCGTATTTATTGGGGAGACGAACCTGACCATTCGTAGTGGTCGATGCTGGTAGGAATGTTCCATTCCTACGATCGACCCGTTACAGACACAACCATTCGCTGTGAATATCGTTATGTTCTCGTGCAGATGGGCGGGCCGATGTGGGCATCGGCCCCTACGGATAAATTTTATAGTTTTCTGTCCATCATTTCGTATTGATTTGATTTTTATGTTCACAAATGGGCGGATAATATCCGCCCCTACAATGCAAATTCAAACACACCAATAAACCCAAATTTGAAGTTAAAGAATAAATAATAAAGAATAAACAAAATGGCTACGGGAAAACCCATAGCCATTTCTTTTTTAAAGTTTTTTGGGAGTGAGGAGGAAGAAAAAACGATTGAGTATCGTTTTTTCAACGACGTAACTAAAACAAGGAGAGTAGCGAGCCGAGTGTTTCGAGGCGTTTTTTAATTGATATTACACTCAGGCCTTTGCTTTTGCAAAGGCTGAGCGGGCAAGATAACTCTCGACAATCGTTTCTCTTTATGCCCGCGGATCGACTATGTTTTAGGAAGATAGAGGACTTTTTTACAAAAAAGTCCTTTGCATAAACAAAAAAATCCGCCCGGGTGGGCGGATTTTAACGTATCCTTTTACTTTGTAGGATCGATGAACTTCCAGTAGGACTTGAGATAATCAATTCCGGACCAAAGGGTCATAACGAGCATTGCGATCATTGTAACGTAGGAGAGAACGTAATACTCGCAGAAGGGGATAACGAGTGCGAGTGCAGGCTCAACGAGAACTGTTACGATACAAACAACCTGGAGAACTGTCTTTACCTTACCAAGCCAGCTTGCTGCAACAACAAGGCCTTCCTTGCCGCTTACTACAAGACGGATGGACGTTACCGCAAGCTCACGGAACATTACGATTGCTGCTGCCCAGATGAATACGGGGCGGATCGCCTCATATCTGTAAATGATGCAGAGCATTGCGCCGAACACCATGAACTTATCAGCGAGGGGGTCCATAAACTTGCCGAAGTCAGTAATAAGGTTATACTTTCTTGCAATCTTGCCGTCAAGCATATCTGTAAGGCTTGTGATAGCGAAGATCACAGCAGCGATAAGGCCTGTCCATACGAGGTTATCCTTGAGGAAGGGGATGGGCGCCATCATAACTATCATAAATACGGGAACAAGACAGATACGAAGCACCGTCAGTTTATTCGGTAAATTCATTTTGATCTTTTCCTTTCTTTTTGCCGATCAGAGTACTGTCGACAACATTTGCTTAAAGTATTCTACTACAAATAGGTCCACAATGTCAATAAGTAAAACAGCAATTAAGGGAATCACCAGGAGCAAAAGCTTTCTTGAAAGGGCAATCTGACTCTCGGTGCGTCCCTCTCCTTCCTTTTTTGACACTATTTTACCGGAAAGATATGCACTTATCGCCGCAAGAATTATGGCAGCTGCGCAGTATACGCCTGTGCATATCTGATAGGGCAGGATAATTCCCTGCCTTTCAGCGATGAAGATGCAGAAAAAATATACTGCAATCATCCACAAAAAGTTTACGATAAGAAAAGAAAACTCACTCTTTGAGAGCTTTTTCTTCTTTTTATTTTCTTTTTCCATGTTATCAGACGATTTTCACAGCACCTGCACGACGTACACTGAGGACGTAACACTTGCCGATGCCGAACACCTTTTCCATATATTCCTTATACTGTGCAGTGATCTCGGAGGGAACGAATGCCTGAACAGTGCCTGCAAAGCCGCCGCCGTGGACTCTCCATGCGCCACCCTTATCGGAGAGGAACATTTCGGTGAGGCAAAGTGCTGCGGAAAGACCCTGCTCGGACACGTTTTTAGTTGTATACACGTTCTGCAGATATCTGTAGCTTGAAAGACCTGATGCGATAACGTTTTCAAAGAAGGTCTCTGTGTCCCCTGCTCTGAGGGCTGCGCTCTGCTTTTCAACTCGCCGGTTTTCCGTTACAAAGTGAACAGCTCGCATGAAATGTCTGTCACCCAGAGTCTCTCTGATTTTCTTTGCGTTTGCGATGATCTCTTCAAGGCTCACCTCTCTCAGCACTTCCTTGCCGAAGAATGCGGCAACCGCCTTCATTTCTGCGGGAACGGAGGCATAATCCTCGTTAAGGTCTGCATGGTTTCCGCCTGTATCCGTGATGCAAAGGCTGTATCCTGCCGCAGTAAGGTCAAAGGACTGCTTTTCGATTACGGGAGATGCGGGATTCTCAAAATCGATGGAGATAAAGCCGCCAACAGCGCAGGCTGTCTGGTCCATAAGTCCGCAGGGCTTGCCGAAATAGACGTTTTCTGCAAACTGAGCCATTTTTGCTATCTCCACGTTATCCACCGCACCATCATTATAAAGATGGTTAAGGATATTTCCGATCATTACCTCAAATGCCGCAGATGAGGAAAGTCCCGAGCCCTTGAGCACGTCGGAAACTGTATATGCAACGAATCCGCCAACTGCCATTCCTCGGTCAAGGAATGCCTTTTCCATACCTGCAATAATTGCAGATGAGGTGAATTTTCTCTCTTCAATAGGCTCTGCGATCTCGGATGCGAGGACTACGTCCTCGGGGAATCCCTCACTCTTTACGGTAACCGTGCCGTCATCGGTGGGGGATGCTATTGCTATAATATCAAGATTGATAGCCGCGCAAAGAACCTTGCCGCGGTTATGGTCCGTATGGTTTCCTGAAATCTCGCTTCTGCCGCCAACGGAGAAAAGATATGCTTCTCTGTCACCGAAAAGATCGATAAAGCTGTCTACCGCTGATGCTATTCTCTCTCTTTTTTTCTCAATATCGGCAGGTAAAACTGCGCAGTCGCAGATAAGCTTTTCATCTGCGCCACCGTCAAGTATATATTTTTTAAGTTCCTGAGCTTTCATTTCCTGTCCTTTCTGCGGCTACCTTAAAAGGTTACAGCAACCGCTTC
>JAZRRC010000058.1:0-8330 GCA_045650355.1 Candidatus Avispirillum sp.
GGGTCGCCGAGGACGTCGACCCCTACAATGGTACATCTAATCTCCCCGATAAACCCGAATTTAAACTAAAAAAGGAACTGAAAATCCGAGGGATCTACAGTTCCTTTATCTTTTTGCTATGCTTTGCTTTATGGGGAGGGAGAGGAAGTATGCTCCTATAACGAGAGCGGCATCCTTGAGAATATAGGGCAGTGATACTGTCAAAAATGCAGTATCAAGGCTGCAGTTGACTACCACCATATAATGGGCTGCTCCGAGGATATGACAGAGGATAAGGCCAACTGTGCCAAGCAAAATTGCGAGCGCAGGCTTTTTATCCTTTTCGAGTCCCGCAAACAGCGCAAGAAGGAAAAATCCTGCCAGAAAGCCGCCTGTGGGTCCGAAAAGCACGGAAAATCCGCCCATAAATCCCGAAAACACAGGAACACCCACAAGACCTATTGCCACGTAGATAAGGACGGCAGCCGTTCCCCAAAGGCTTCCGAGAACGTATCCCGCAAGGGCTACGGCAAAGACCTGCAGGGTTATGGGTACGCCTGTGGCAAGGGGCAGCTGCAAAAGAGAAATGACAGAGAGCACTGCCGCCATCACTCCCGTCAATACTATGTTTTTCGTTTTTCTTTTCATAATCTTATCAAAAATGCTGTCGCACGTGCGACAGCATTTTTTAATTATCAGTCAAAATAGCCGAGCTTATAAAGGAGCTCTGCGGAGAGAAGTCCGCCGCCTGCAGCACCGCGAAGTGTGTTGTGGGAAAGACCTACAAACTTCCAATCGAAGATGGAATCCTCACGGAGACGGCCTGCAGTTACGCCCATACCGCCGTAGATATCACGGTCGAGGTGCGCCTGAGGACGGTTATCCTCTTCAAAATATGTGATGAACTGCTCGGGTGCATGGGGGAGCTTATGCTCCTGGGGAAGACCCTTGAACTCAGCCCATGCTGCGAGAATCTCTTCCTTTGTGGGCTTGTTCTCGAAGTTTACGAAAACAGTTGCTGTGTGACCGTCAAGAACGGGAACACGGATGCACTGGCTTGTGATAACTGTCTCTGTGCAGGGTACTACCTTGCCGTCAACGAGATCACCCCAGATACGGAGGGGCTCCTTCTCGCTCTTCTCTTCCTCGCCGCCGATATAGGGGATGATGTTGTCGATCATCTCGGGCCACTCGTTGAAGGTCTTGCCTGCGCCGCTGATAGCCTGATATGTGCTTACAACAACCTGCTTTATTCCAAACTTGCGAAGGGGTGTGAGCATGGGAACGTAGCTCTGGATGGAGCAGTTGGGCTTAACGATGATAAAGCCCTTCTTTGTGCCGAGACGCTTCTTCTGCTCGTCAATAAGAGCGAGATGATCTGTGTTGATCTCGGGGATGAGCATGGGAACGTCCTCTGTCCAACGGTTTGCGGAGTTGTTGGAAACTACGGGGATCTCAGCCTTGGCATATGCCTCCTCAAGAGCGAGAATCTCGTCCTTCTTCATATCTACTGCGCAGAATACGAAATCAACAAGCTCCTTAACAGCATCGATGTTTGCAGCATCAAGAACCTGCATATCTGCAACGGACTCGGGCATAGCATCCTGCATCTTCCAACGGCTGCCAACAGCCTCTTTATATGTTCTTCCCGCACTGCGAGCACTTGCAGCAAGCGCTGTGATCTCGAAGAAGGGATGGTCCTGCAAAAGCATTATAAATCTCTGGCCTACCATACCGGTAGCACCGATGATACCTACTCTTTTCTTGTTTTCCATTTTTGTTTACCTCCTTAAAAATGAAATACAGTTTATATTATCACAAGAAATCCACCTTGTCAACGGAAAGCGGCGATTTCCTTTTCTTTTCCCTTGACCCGAGGTTTATTCTATGGTAACATTATATTAAATTAACACCCGAAAGGTATTCAAATGAAAAGATTTATTGCCCTCCTCATGGCTTTCACTATGATAGCACTCTCCGCCCTTCCCGTAGCGGCGGCTGAATGCAGCCACAACTATCTGAGAACCTTTGTTGATGCAAACTGCATCGAAAAGGGGCATACATATTACCTTTGCCGCAAGTGCGGTCATTCTTACAAGGTCTATAACGACGAATATACTGCTCCCGAGGGGCTTTATATCCTTGCAAAAAGCGAAAGAGCCGACTCAACTCTCACAGTTACCGTCGACCTTTACAACAACCCCGGACTTACCGCAGGCCGAGTTAAGGTAGGATACAACGCAAGCACGCTCCGTCCTCGTGAATTTGTAAACGGTGACGTCTGGTCATCAAGAGACTACACCGGAGGCGTTAACATAGAAAGCAATCCCGTGAGCGTTTTCACTGAGGATTATACAACGGGGCAGATGAATAACCAGAATAACGGCCGTTATTTCACAATGATATTCGACATCCTTGACCCCAAGGGTGAATACAATATTTATTTCTCAAGCTCAAGCGGAGATTTCCATTCATGGAATCAGAAATCCAGCTTCATGACCTACTATCCTCTCACCGTTGTGAGCCTTGTGGGCAAAAGCGAGCTTGGCGATCATAATTATCTGGAAAGCACCACCGAGCCCACCTGCACCAAGGAGGGCTTCACCGAGTATTCCTGCGAATTCTGCGGTGATTCTTACACAGGAAACAAAAAAGACCCTCTCGGCCACAGCTGGACTTATATTGACACCCCCAAGGAGCCTACACTCAAGGAGGAGGGCATGGCACTTTATACCTGCCTTACCTGCCGCGAGTGGAAGACAGAGCCCATACCCACCCTCACCCCCTGGATGAAGGGCGACCTTAACAACGATAAAAACATCAATTCCATTGATTCAAACCTTATGAAAAGATTCCTCGTGGGCATTACTGCCTCCGAGCTTGAATACGATGCCGCAGATATGGACTCGGACGGCACTCTCAACGCAATGGATGCTTACCACTTAAAGCTCATACTCTCAGGAACATAAAAATCCGCACCCGAATTTGAAAATTCGGGTGCTTTTTTGTCCGTTATTACAAAAATTTCCCTTCGGAAAGGTGATTTCTGCCAATCCTTCTTTCCTTGACAACTGAAATAATTTTAAGTATAATGATATATTAGATAATGATGCTTTTTGAAAGGATCCTATATGCCCTCCGATCTTATTGAAATTATTGAAAAAGCTCTTCCCGAAATGTCCAAGGGACAGAAAAGAATCGCCTCTTACATAACCGATCATTGCCAGAAGGCAGCTTATATGACTGCCTCCCGTCTCGGTGAGGAGGCAGGTGTTTCCGAATCAACAGTTGTTCGCTTTGCTATTGAGCTCGGATTCGACGGATACCCCGGTCTTCACCGTGCTATGCAGGAAAGCCTCCGCAAGAGACTTACTGCAGTTCAGCGTATCGAGGTTGCAAACAACCGCTTTGCTGAAAACGGCGTTCTTGAAACCGTTCTCACTCAGGATGCGGAAAGAATCCGCGCAACCCTTGAGGCAATCGATCACGAGGCCTTTGACAATGCTGTTGAGGCTATCCTCAATGCGGGAACCATCTACATTATGGGTATGCGCTCATCCTTCTCTCTTGCGGAATTCGTTGACTACAATCTCAGTCTCGTTTTCCCCAACGTTCACCTTGTGAGAAGCGCAAGCGGCAGCGAAATGTTTGAGCATCTTATGCGTGTGCGCGAGGGTGATGCGGTTATCGCAATCAGCTTCCCCCGCTACTCAAAGCGCATAATCAAGGCGGCAGATTTTGCCGCATCCCGAGGCGCAAACGTTGTTGCAATTACAGACGGACCCACCTCTCCCATCGCAAAATGCTCCGCAGCAGCGCTTTATGCCAAGAGCGATATGGCTTCCTTTGCCGATTCTCTCGTTGCACCCCTCTCCATCATCAATGCTCTTCTTGCCGCTATCGGCATGAAAAAGCAGGAGCAGGTAATGAAGGCGCTCAGCGACCTTGAGGCTGTCTGGGATCAGTACGACGTTTACGACAAGAAAAAGGGGAGCGACAAATGAGTATTGCTGTTATCGGCGGCGGTGCCGCAGGCATGATGGCAGCGGCAGCGGCTCTCGAGTCGGGCGCCGAGGTATGCCTCTACGAGCCTAACCGTCTTCTCGGAAAGAAGCTTCGTATTACAGGCAAGGGCAGATGCAACGTCACCAACAACTGCGCCCCCGAGGAAATACTGAAAAACGTTATCTCAAACAGAAAATTCCTCTATTCCTCCGTTTATAAGTTCACTCCCGAGGATTGCATCGCCTATTTCGAGGGTCTCGGTGTTCCCATGAAGACGGAGCGAGGAAGAAGAGTTTTCCCCGTTTCCGACAAGGCGGCAGACGTTTCCGATGCCCTTGAGAATTATATCACCTCCATGGGCTGTCGCATCGTCCGCGCTAAGGTTAACGATATTATTATAAGAGACGGCAAGGCGTGTGGCGTTATCACCGATCTCGGTGAGTGCGAGCACTCTGCAGTCATCGTATGCACAGGCGGTGTTTCCTATCCCGGTACAGGCTCTACAGGCGACGGCCACAGAATGGCAAAGAGGCTCGGCATCGGGGTTACACCCTTGAAGCCCTCCCTCGTTCCCATCGTTCTTTATGACAGAACGGGTCATCTTATGGGCCTTTCTTTAAAGAACGTTCGCTTGTCCGTTTTCCTTGGTGACAAGGAGGTCATCAGCGAGCAGGGCGAGATGCTCTTCACCCATTTCGGCATCAGCGGTCCCCTTGTGCTTTCTGCATCCGCACATATGCAGTCTGCTCCCGTGGAAAGCTACAGAATGGAGATCGACTTAAAGCCCGCCCTTGACGAGGAAACTCTGGACCGCAGACTTATCCAGGATCTTCAAAAATATGCAGCGAAGGACTTTATCAATTCTCTCGGTGACCTTCTCCCCTCAAAGCTTATCGACGAGGTTGTGGAGAGATGCGGCATCGATCCGAGAAAGAAGTCGGGCGAGGTTTCCAAAAAGGAGCGAGCAGCCCTTCTTAACACCCTTAAGCACTTTAAGCTTACCCCTAAATCCTTCCGCTCTCTTGACGAGGCTGTCGTTACGGCGGGAGGCATCGATACAAAAGAAATCCATCCGACAACGATGATGTCCAAGACCTACGAGGGACTTTTCTTTGCAGGCGAGATCATCGACGTTGACGCATATACAGGCGGCTACAACCTGCAGATTGCCTGGTCCACAGGCAGAAAAGCAGGAGAGAGCGCCGCAGAATATTCCTTCGAAAACGAAGGCTGAGAAAGGATATACCTATGAAGATCAGAATAGCAATCGACGGACCCAGCGGAAGCGGCAAGTCTACTCTTGCAAAAAATATCGCAAAGAAGCTCGGTCTTGTTTACGTTGATACAGGCGCACTTTACCGCACCGTGGGACTCTACGCAAAAAGATGCGGCGTTGCCCTTGAGGAGGCGGCAAAGGTTATCGCTTTTCTTCCCGAGGCAAATATCTCCATCCGCTATACAGATGAGGGACAGAGAGTTATCCTCAACGATGAGGACGTTTCCGACCTTATCAGAACTCCCGAAATGTCCATGTATGCTTCTGCTGTAAGCGCTGTAAACGAGGTTCGCGCATTCCTTCTCGGAATCCAGAAGAAGATGGTTGCCGAGGGCGGCGTTGTTATGGACGGCCGTGATATCGGTACCGTTATTATGCCCGATGCAGACGTTAAGCTCTTTATGGAGGCTTCCCCCGAGGCAAGAGCACACCGCCGCTTTGAGGAGCTCCGGGCTAAGGGCGACACAAGCACAGAGGCTGAGGTGCTTGCAGATATCATCAAGAGAGATGCAAATGACCGCGGTCGAGCAATAGCTCCCGCTATCCCCGCACCTGATGCTATCTTTGTGGACAACTCTGAGATGACTCCCGAAGAGACCCTTGCTCATTCTATCAACATCATCAAGACAAAGCTCGGCATCGATCTCTGAGCAAAGAGGGATTACTATGGCTAAGAAAAACAAGACCTACGCAACTCTGAAAAAGATCCTCGGCGGTCCCCTCAAGCTGATATTCGGTGTTAAATCTCACGGAGAGGAGAATATCCCCTCAGACCGAGGAGTTATCATCTGCGCAAATCACACCTCCCTTTTCGACGTTATCGTAATGGCGATTGCATCAAAGGTGCAGATTCGCTTTATGGCAAAAAAGGAGCTTTTCTCCGTTCCCGTTATCGGTCCCCTTGTCAGAGCTCTTGGTGCATTCCCCGTTGACCGCAAGGGCGGTGACGTTGCGGCCCTCAGAAAGACTGTTTCCATGATCGGTGAGGGCAGCGCCGTTGGTATCTTCCCTCAGGGAACAAGACACGCTCACGAAAACCCCAGAGGTACCGAGGTGCGCCACGGTGTGGGCCTTATTGCATACCGTGCAAAGTGCGACGTTATTCCCGTTTATATCAAAACAAAGAATAACCACGTTCGCCCCTTCAAAAAGACAGAGCTTTATTTCGGAGAGCCTATCCCCTTCGATCAGCTCGGACTTGAGAATGGCGGCAAGGATGAATATAAGGGCGCCGCTGAGCTGATATTTGACCGTATCTGCTCCATCGGTGAGAGCCTTGAGGAGAAAAAGTAATGGCAGAGATTAGAGTTGCAAAGCACGCAGGCTTTTGCTTTGGTGTTAAGCGAGCAACTGACGTTGCGGAGAAAATGGCAAGCGAAGCAGGTAAGGATTCCAAGATCTATACTCTCGGCCGCATTATCCACAACGACGGATACGTTGCAGAGCTGAAGAAAAAGGGAGTGGGAGAGCTTTCTCAGGAGGATATCCCCGCTGTATGCGAAAGAGCCCGTGCAGGCGAAAAGATCACCGTTATCATCCGTGCCCACGGCGAGATTTCCGAAAACCTTGAGGCGCTCAGAAATTGCGAAAAGGAAACGGGCAATCTTACAGTTCTTGACTGTACCTGCCCCTACGTTAATAAGGTAAGAAAGATCGCCCGCGAAAATTCGGGCGAGGGAAAGCTTTTCATCCTCATAGGTGCCGGGGAGCATCCCGAGGTGAGAGGCACCATCAGCTGTTGCTGCGGCGACAGCGCAGTTTTTGATTCGGCAGAGGCAATTGAAGAATGGATTGCATCGGGGAAAGCCCCTTCTCCTGCCGAAATTGAGGTGTCCGTAGCCGCCCAAACTACTCAAAAACTGTCAGAATGGAAAAAATGTTTGGAAATTATCAAAAAACTATATACAAATGCTAAAATTTTTGATACAATATGTAATGTTACGGAAGAAAGGCAGACAGAGGTGAAGGAGCTGGCAGATACCTCCGATGCGGTCATCGTTATCGGCAGCCGCGGCTCATCAAACACCGTCAAGCTTTTCGAAATATGCAAAAAGAGGTGCGAAAACACCTTCCTCTGCGAAAATGCAGATGCTCTTCGGGAATTGGTCGTTCCCAAATGTAACAAAATATCAATTGCTGCCGGTGCATCCACGCCGTTCAGTGTAATACAGGAGGTTAAAACCATGATTGAGCAAAAAGAAAATTTTGCTGAGATGCTCGAGCAGACCATGAAAACTATTAATCCAGGAGATATCGTCGTCGGTATTGTTACATCCGTCGCACAGAACGAGATCACACTTGATCTCGGTGCTAAGACAACCGGCGTTATTGTACATGACAAGCTTACCGACGACCCCCAGGCAAAGCTGGATCAGCTTTTCAAGGTCGGCGATGAGGTTAAGGCAAAGGTAATCAGAGTAAGCGACATCGAAGGATTTGCTTATCTCGACAAGCTTCGTGTTGATTCCGAGGCTAACTGGGTAGACATCGTAGCTAAGTGCGAGTCCGGTGAGGCTGTTGAAGGAAAGATCGTTGAGCGCGTTAAGGGCGGTCTCATCATCTCTATCAACTCCGTTCGCGTATTCATCCCCGCTTCCCTTTCCGGCGTTGCTAAGGACGCAGGCGAGGAGGCTCTCCAGGCTCTCGTTGGCACTACTCAGAAGGTAAAGATCATCGAGATCAAGGAAGATCGCAAGCGTGCTTTCGCTTCCATCCGTGCAGTAGCACTTGAGGAAAAGAAGGCTAAGGAAGCTGCATTCTGGGCACAGGTTGAGGTTGGCCAGATTTATGAGGGCCCCGTAAAGAGCCTCACAAACTACGGCGCATTCGTTGACCTCGGCGGTGTAGACGGTATGGTACATACATCCGAGCTTTCTTGGAGACGTATCCGTCATCCCCAGGAGGTTGTAAGCGTTGGTGACGTTATCAAGGTTTACATCAAGGCTCTCGACGCTGAGAAGGGCAGAATCTCTCTCGGCTACAAGACAGAGGACATGGATCCCTGGAACATCTTCAACGAGAAGTACTCCGTTGGCGATACAGCAAGCGTTAAGATCGTATCTCTCATGCC
>JAZRRC010000059.1:0-1957 GCA_045650355.1 Candidatus Avispirillum sp.
TTGTTATAATTATCTTTGTATGAAATATGAAAGGAATTAATCCAATGAAAAAGATAATTTCTCTTTTCCTTGTCCTTTGCACCCTTCTCTGTCTTGCTTCCTGCGCTAAGGAATCAATCAAGCTTAAGGTTGAGGACATCAAGGACGTTGTTGAGATCGAAATGTCTGTAAAGGGTCACGGCAAGATGACTCTTGAGCTTTACCACGACATCGCTCCCGCAACAGTTGAAAACTTCGTTAAGCTTACAAACGAGGGCTTCTATGACGGCACAGTTTTCCACCGCATTATGAACGGCTTTATGATTCAGGGCGGCGACGATAACGGCGACGGCATCGGCGGCAGCTCAGAAACTATCAAGGGAGAGTTCTCCACAAACGGCTTTAACAACACTCTCAAGCACGAGCGTGGCGTTATCTGCATGGCGAGAACAAGCGACCCCAACTCCGCTTCCAGCCAGTTCTTCATCATGCACGATGACAACGCAGGCCTTGACGGAAACTACGCAGCTTTCGGTATGCTTACTGACGGCTTCGACACCCTTGACTCCATTGCAACATCCCCCGTTTCCATGAATGCTCAGAGCGGCGAGAGATCCGTTCCCGTGAAGGAGATCGTTCTTGAGTACGTTATCATCACAGGCACACACGACCGTGACGGTGCTGATGCGGCTGACAATACTGAGCCCGCAGAAACAAAGTCTGAAGAAGAGCTTTATGCAAATCCCGTTAAGGTTGAAATGTCTGTTAAGGACTACGGCAAGATCACTCTTGAGGTTTACCCCAACCTCGCTCCCATTACTGTTTCCAACTTCCTCTCCCTTGCAAAGAGCGGCTACTACAGCGGCAGCGTATTCCACCGCATCATCGAGGACTTCATGATCCAGGGCGGCGCAGGCGACGATAGCGCAGCGTCCATAAAGGGCGAGTTCTCCACAAACGGTGTTTACAATCCTCTGAAGCACGAGCGCGGCGTTATCTCCATGGCGAGAACAAACGTGCCCGACTCCGCTTCCAGCCAGTTCTTTATTATGCATAAGGAAGCTCCCCACCTTGACGGTCAGTATGCCGCATTCGGTAAGGTTATCGAGGGCATCGAGGTCGTAGATAAGATCGCAGTTGTTGATACAAACGCAAGTGACGCTCCCTACGATGAGATCGTTATCGAGTACGTTAAGGTTCTCGAAGAAACTGAAACCACAACAGACGTAGCAGAAACAACAGGCGCTGACACAACAGGCGCTTCTGAGATCAAATAAAGAAAGGTACTACAAAAATGGAACAGAACATTGTAAAAGCTGAAATTACTATGGTAGGCGGCGGCAAGATCTCGCTCGAGCTCTACCCCGACATCGCTCCCAAGACTGTTGAGAACTTCAAGAAGCTCGCTTCCGAGGGCTTCTATGACGGACTTATCTTCCACCGCGTTATCGCAGGCTTCATGATCCAGGGCGGCGACCCCATGGGTCTCGGCTTCGGCGGCAGCGGCACTAACATCTACGGTGAGTTCAAGATCAACGGCTTCAACAACACACTTTCCCACAAGAGAGGCGTTATCTCCATGGCAAGAAGCCAGGATCCCAACTCCGCTTCCAGCCAGTTCTTCATCTGCCACGCAGACGCTACTTTCCTTGACGGTCAGTACGCTGCATTCGGTAAGGTATGCGAGGGTATGGATGTTGTTGACGAGATCGCATCCGTTCCCACAGACGGCCGCGATATGCCCATGTTCGAAATGAAGATGGAATCTGTAAAGATCGTTGACTAATACTAAAAAAGAGCTGCCGTTTCGGCAGCTCTTTTTTAGTTCGATAAATCGGAGTTTGAAGTGGTACCTGAATTGAAATAGTGAATGCTACACGAAATAAAAGCCTCCACCTCTCAGACGCTTGTGGCTGTGAGGGGGAGGTGGCATCGGTGCAAGGTGGATACAGGATTTATGATTTCTTTGGCACCGATG
>JAZRRC010000060.1:0-25407 GCA_045650355.1 Candidatus Avispirillum sp.
GCAAGAGCCTCAACTGCGGCGCCGCCAACTCCGCCGATGCCGAAAACGGCAACTCGGGCAGCCTTTAATTTATCAATTGCCTCTTCTCCGAAAAGAAGGGCTGTTCTTGTATACTGTTCTTTCATAATAATCTCCATTCCGTTTATATAAAAATTATACTTTCGTCCAAGGCCTTTGTCAATGTTGACTCGTGTGTTTTTTTACTGTATAATACTCATATAATAACATGAACGGAGTATCCTATGGCACGAAAAAAGAAAAAAGAGGCGGTCATGGGCAGGGCCATAATCACCCTCGGAATTGCTTTTAAATTAATACAGATAATCGGAGCTGCGGCAGGACTCAGCGCTCTTTCGGGCACTGTGATGACGGTGCTTACCACCTGCTTTCTTGTAGGCGGACTTGCAGTCCTTGCAAGTGAGAATATCAATATAACGGGAGCCTTTGCCCTTATTTCCCTTGTGGGAATAATCGGCGGAATACTTCCCTCGGAGAGTGCGCTTTTCCTCTTTGCATTTATGGCAATAAGCATTGCAGCCTTTGGCATTATGCTTATTACGATGCTTAAGAAATACCGCATAGCTTGCGGTGTTATCGTGCTTCTTCTCTGCATTGCTTTGACTTTACAGATGGCGGGTGTTATCTCTCTGTCTGCAATTATTATAACCGCAGTCCTTATTTGCATATACTCTGTAATGGGAATCGGACTTTATGTTTAAAAAGGGATTTTTTTGAGAATAATCAAAAATACAGTTCTTTTCAAGCACTTTTCCTTTTGTGTTCAAAAAACTGTCACATTGGGACAATATAATAAGGCCATAAAAGAAAAAGTTTATATGGCGAAAGGATAATAAATGATGGACGAAAATAAAAATACAGACCTCACTCCCGAAGAAGGCGAGGTAACTGAGGTTAAAGAAGCAGCCGAAGAGGCTGCAGCTCCCGTGCAGGAGGAATCGCTGGCTGAAATTCCTGTAGAGGAAAAGGCAGAGGAACCTGTAGCAGAAGAGCCTGTAGCAGAGGAGCCTGTAGCAGAGGAGCCTGTGCAGCCTGCACCTGCTCCCGGCAGCGGAGAATACAGATACGTTCCTCCCTATGCCGATGCAAATTCTACCGACAGAATCCACGAGCCTGCGCCCCATAGCTTTACACAGGGCACAGCTGCTCCCGCACCTGAACCTAAGGCTGAGAAGAAGGAAAAGGTAAAGGCTGTCCGCACCTTTTCAACTGCAGCTCTTGTGTTCATACTTATCGGCGCTGTTGTTCTTTCATTTGCATCCGGTATGCTTGGAGCACTCCTTGTAGGCGGTGGACTCAACCCCTCCGAGAGCAGCGGCAACAAGGGCAGCGATAAGGGCGAGCTTGTTATCGACAAGGCAGAGAACAAGGATAACGGATCAGACAGCACAGCTGATAAGCTTGTGGGCAGCTACGATATCAGCGACGTTTGCGCTGTTGTAAGCGCAGCCGTTGTAGAGATCACAACAGAATTCAATAAAACTCAGTATGGCTATTATCAGTACGTTGAGGAGGGCGCAGGAAGCGGCGTTATCATCAGCACTGACGGCTATATTATAACAAACGCTCACGTTATCACAGATTCTGCCAGCGGAAAGCTTGCGGATGCAATAAAGATCCGTCTTAACACAGGGGATGAATATACAGCAGAGATCATCGGCAGCGATTCCGATTCTGATATTGCGCTTATCAAGATCGATGCTGAAAATCTTTTTGCGGCAACTGTGGGAAACAGCGATTCCATCAAGGTCGGTGAGCAGATAATTGCCGTTGGTAACCCCCTCGGTGAGCTTGGCGGCACAGTTACTTGCGGTATCGTTTCCGCAACAAACAGAGAGATCAGCGTTGAAAATAATAAGATGACTCTCATCCAGATCGATGCGGCAATCAACCCCGGCAACTCCGGCGGCGGTCTCTTCAACACAAAGGGAGAGCTTGTGGGTATCGTAAATGCGAAAACCACAGACGTAACAGTCGAGGGACTCGGCTTTGCCATTCCCGTAAACGAGGCGGTGAGCGTTGCAGAAGAGCTTCAGTCTCACGGATACGTTACAGGCAAGGTTCATATCGGAATCAGCCTGACTGACGTAACAGATGCCTTCACAGCATACTATTATTTCCGCAGTGAGGCAACAGGCGTTTATATCACAAGCGTACAGGAGGGCTACAACGAGGATGTCCTCAAGTATGGCGACAGAATCACTGCAATTAATGATATTGAGGTCAGCTCAACCGCAAAGGTAAAGGAGATCATCAGCGAAAGCAAGGTAGGCGATAAGCTTATCTTCACAGTTTCCCGTGAAGGAAAGCTGAAGGACGTAGAGGTCACCTGCTACGAGTACGTCCCCGAGGAGGGTGTTTCCTTCGACGGAGAGTGACAGAGCGGACGCAAAAACTTTTTTGAAAAAAAGTTTCTGCACTTCAAAAAACTTCAAAAAGAAATGGCTATGGATTTTTCCATAGCCGTTTTTTATTCTTTATTCTTTAACTTCAAATTCGGGTTTACGGGATGTTTCAAACAAAAATTTGATAGGTGAAAGAGGCGATTTGCACCAGAGCCTCCCTCCGGGAGGGAGGTGGCATTTGCGGAGCAAATGACGGAAGGAGCCCTCGTAACGTGAAGTTTGCAGTCGCTTTAAGTTACGCAATTCTCCCTCAGTCACCTTCGGTGACAGCTCCCTCCCGGAGGGAGCCTTTGATTCCCCTCCCCGATAAACCCAAATTTGAATGCAGGAAAAGATATTATCGTAAATTAAAAAGCAACCGGCTATGGGTGCCATAGCCGGTTTTCTTTATTTAACCAAAATATCAATTTTGTTGTTTGTTGTGCTCTTGTCGCCGATGTAGATTTCGAAGCGGCCGGGCTCAACTGTGTAGGTGCCGTCGGGAAGATAGAAGCCGAGGGAGTCGTAGCCTATCTCAAATGAGAACTCTTTTTCCTCTCCTGCGAGAATCTCTTCCTTCTTGAACGCCTTAAGCTCTCTGAGGGGGCGCATCATAGATGCAAAGGGGTCACGGATATAAAGCTGAACCGTTTCCTTTGCCGCCTTTTCTCCCGTGTTCTTAACCTTTACCGCAAAGCGAAGCTTTTCTCCTGCCTTGAGGTCTGCAAGAGAGATTTCTGTCTTTTCGGCAGTGGGCTCGGAATACTCGAATGTGGTGTAGGAAAGTCCGTATCCGAAGGGATAGAGGGGACTTCCGGGGTAATCGGTGTAGCAATGGTCGGAATGCTCGCCGTAGTAGCCGTTTACCTCTCGACCGGAGCAGGTCACGTTATAATACATGGGAATATGACCTGTCTTTCTCACAAAGGTGACAGGTGCCTTTCCGCAGGGGGTATAATCACCGAATACGGTGCGGACTGCGGCGTGTGCCGCTCTTGTGCCGCCGTGCCATGCGATGAGGATAGCATCAAGATAAGGCTCAACCTCAGTAAGGCATACGGGGCGTCCGCAGAATACTACGCCAACTGTGGGACGGCCTGAGAGGCGTGCCTTTTTGCAAAGTTCCACCTGTGCGGGAGAAAGAGATAGATCAGAAACGCTTCGCGCTTCTCCCGTATCCTCGTGGCTCTCACCGAGAGCCAAAACTATATGATTTGAATGGGCAAAGATATAGTTTGAATCATCGTTAAGTCTGCCGCCCGTTACCATAACGCGGCCGCCGCCTTCCTTAACAACAATGTCGTCCATGGCCTCTGCCATATTGGGGGTGGAGGCGCCGAGATATCCGTCCAGCGCCCAGCTTCCGTGGAGACCGCGGCGCTCGAAGGTGTAGGGGCCGATAAGAGCGGCGCTTGTTTTCTTCGGGAAGGGGAGAACATTTTTATCATTCTTTAAAAGGATCATAGACTCTGCCGCAAGCTTTTCTGCTCTTTCGATATGTTTTTTGCGGTCTACCTTCTTGGGAACGGCATAGGGCTTTTCAAAAAGACCCATTGCAAGCTTTACCTGAAGAACTCTGAGAACTGCAGTATCAACAGTTTCCATTGATACCTTGCCCTCTTCAACGAATTTCTCAAGGAAGCGGGAGTAATGCTCGTCTGCCATATCCATATCAAGGCCTGCGTTGATGGCGTGGCGTGCGCAATCCTCGTATTCCTCGGCAATACCCTGACGGATAAGCTGCTGAACGGAGTACCAGTCGGAGATAACGAAGCCCTCAAAGCCAAGCTGACCTCGGAGAATATCTGTGAGATATTTCTTTGAGGACGTAACAGGCACGCCTGAAATATCGTTAAAGGAGGACATAACCGTGCCAACTCCTGCCTTTACCGCCTCACGGAAGGGAGCAAGAACTACGTTCTGAAGAGTATAGTCGGAAATTTCAGCTCTGTGATAGTCACGGCCGCCCTCAGAGAAGCCGTAGCCAAGATAATGCTTTGCGCAGGCAAGCATGGAGTCGGGATCGGTAAGGTCTTCTCCCTGGAAGCCCTTGACTGTTGCTGCCGCCATCTGACCTGCAAGGTAGGGGTCCTCGCCGTAGCCCTCGATAATTCGTCCCCATCTGGGGTCGCGGCAGATATCCATCATAGGAGAGAATGTCCAGTTTGTGCCCTCGCTTCTTGCGTCCTCCGCAACGTCTCTGTAAGCCTCGGTTATAAGCTCAGGGTCAAAGGAAGCGGCAGATGCAAGGGGAATGGGGAGCACTGTATGATGACCGTGGATAACGTCACGTCCGAAAAGGAGAGGGATGCCGTGGGGGCCTTCCTCAACGCTTGTTCTCTGAAGATCGTTGATCATTTCAACAACTACAGCCTTCTGCTCATCATTTCCCGCAGTAGCGGAAAGAGAGAGGATAACGCTTCCTATCTCACCCTTGCGAAGTCTTTCGCGAAAGGCTTCCTTTGATGCCTCGTCCTCGCAGGGCATAACTGCCTGATTGAGCTGACCTATTTTTTCTCTGAGTGTAAGAGTTTTGAGTATCTCTCTCGCTCTTTCTTCGAATTCTTTAAACATGGAAACCTCCAAGGTCGATAGTATGTTTTAATTTTATCAATACTCTTTTCTCTTGTCAAGTCATTTGAAAGCTCAAGTATATGAGTAGCATTCAAAGAGGCTGTTGCATTGAATTGCAACAGCCCCGCTTTTGTTATATGATCTTATTATCTATTGCTGCCTGAACATCCTCATCGGAAATAATAGAGAAAACCTTTACACCGTATTTTTTGCTGATGTATTCACTTCCGCTGATACCGTCGGATCGTAGAGAACAGGCATCAGCAATTACTACTACTGCGCTTAATTCCACATCAAAATTCGAGGTTAATTTTTCAAGTCGTATGTCTAAGCTATTACCTGAACCTATCATATCATCGATGACAATAATTCTATCTCCGTTTTCGGGAGTATAGCCACAAAGCATACGACCTCTTGAGTCAGGCGACTTTCTATCGTGAAAATATGAAGTAGTAATTCCGTATTTCTCATAAAGAGCACAAACTGTTGCTGTTGAGAATGCAATACCGTGATATGCACTCCCCATAATTGCATCAAAATTGAGATTGTTCTCTCTAATGAAATCCGCGAAGCATTCTCCAATCTTTGCAATATGTGTGTTGGTTGAAAAATTCTCAGAATTGATATAATAGTCGCCGCCATCCTTAAATACAAGCACGCCGCTGTCGCACATAAGCTTAATAAACCGTTCTTTATAAGTGTATGAATTAAGTTTGTGATCAAAAAGCTCATCAATTGTTATGCCGAAATAATCTGAAATATGCGGTATAAGAGAAATATCGGGGAGAGTCGCATCGTTCTCCCACTTTGACACCGCCTGACTTGAAATATTAAGTTTTTCAGCAAGCTGTTCCTGAGTGTCTCCTTTACTCATACGAAGCCTTTTTATATTTTTACCGATTGAAATCATAATAATCTCCTATAAAGTATTTAAGAAGGCCCTCTTATGTCTATATTTTACCGTTAAATCATCACTCAGTCAATAATCTCTCGTTCAACATTCTCTCAACCACAGGTTGGGTAGCTTATGTCATCTACTGTATCGTTCCTTTCATCCGAAAACACTCGAACTATACCAACCTATCAAAAACCAGCATAAAAGGAAGGGGGGAGAAGTTGTTGTTATTATGATGTAATATATAAATATATAGAAAAGGTTGTCGATTTGGTTGTCGATATGGTTGACAATCTTTTGTAAATCGGTTATACTGTATACATAGATCTTAAAGGAGGTATGAAAATGGAAAAAACAGAGGTAAGTAAACTGATCTTTGGAGATAAATATTATTCTGTTACCGATTTGAGATATAACCAAAAAATTGGGATAATGCTATCTAAGGACCAATTCTATGATTTTCTGACTTCAAAGGATCAAATGATCGATGAAAAAAACCAACATATAGAAAAGCTCCCGCTTAAGTCCTTTAATTCCAAGCATATTTTCTATGTAAACGGTTTGTATTTGTTACGCACTTTTAATGAATATCTGCATATCATCAATTCGGACTACGAACTGAATCAAAGCTCACTTTTTTCTAGAAACATGCGTGATATTCTAATCTCCAGATTGTTTTCTGAAGTTGAAGGAACACTCCAAATCGAAAACATCCCAACCACACACAAACGTATCGTTGAAATACATAACAGCGAAACGTTATTGGAAAAAAATGATATCATTGTTAAGAACATGATGAACGCTATGGACTTTATCATTGATAAAAAGCCCGAGTTCAACAAAGAAAACTTGCTCAAACTGTATAAATTACTAAGCTGTGGATGTCTATCCAAGGAGTTGGAAATCAAAGACGGTGAGTATTACCGCGATGATAAGGTTTTCATCGGTGACTTCGAGGGAGCGCCACACACTATAATTAATGAATGTATGGATTCTTTGTTTGCGTTTGCTAACAATCAGGATTGCAAACAAAAGTTCAATAATTTTTTACCTCATATATGCCACTATTATTTGCTTTATGTTCATCCCTACTTTGATTATAACGGCAGAACTGCGAGAATGGTTTCTTTCTGGCTGAGCTACATCAACAATATCACTTCTGCTCCATCATTTATGAGTGAAGCAATCAATGAAACAAAGCAGGATTACTACAATGCCATTACAGACACAAGACTTTCTAATAATGACCTAACTTACTTTTTGGGCTATATTCTTGAAACATCAATTAAATACAGCTTCATTTATAAAAATCTCGAGGAGATAAAAAACGAGCTTACAAAAACCGGTGACTCATTGACAAGCACAGAATGGGTTTACGTAAAGAAGATACTTGTACACAGTCCAGAGAACTATTTTAACTATAAAATGTTTTTAAAATATATCGGCGCGACAATGACAAAACAAGGAGCAACTAAAATACTCAATAATCTTGCAGACTATGAAATCCTAGAGAAAGCAAAAAACAAAAAAGGTGAAACTATATATAAGCTGAACCAAGATTTAATTGTATATAAGTATAATAATTAATTCTTTTGCTCGCATCAAACAATTCAATCAAAACGAATAAACCCGCCCGAAAGGGCGGGTTTATTCCATAAGTTTTCATTTTTATTATTCACTTTTTTCAATACAATATCTTCTCACGTAAATTCTTCTCGGGAATTTGTCGCCCTCTGCAATGCCCTCCTTGGGGTCGTCGAAAATGAGGGTAAGCTCGCCGGGGCGGCTTTCTGTGATGTAGTTATAGCCGGAGCAGCTTTCGCCCCACTTGCCGGCGCATTCCTCGAGAATTTTTGCTTCAGACCATGTGAGACCGCCGTCGTTGGAGAACTGGAGGAAGGTGTGGATATGGCCCGAGGAGATAACGAGAGTGCCGTCCTCCATCTTTATGATGCGGGGCCATACTCCCCAGTCGTTAACTGTGTAGGGCGCTTCCCAAGTCTTTCCGTAATCGTAGGAATGGGAAACGTAGAGGGGAGAATATATCTCGTGTCCGCCTGTTCTGAGAACTGCAACGATATGTCCAGGTTCAACCTCTATGCAGTCTGTCTCGCAGTAGCCCTCTGCATTAACGTCAGCAATGGGGTGAGTGTTGCAGTCTGCAACGGTGGAGAGGAATTCCCACGTTTCGCCCTTGTCGTGGGAGACGATGCACCAGGTGCGGTAGAGATAGAAGTCATAGGGACCGTGCTCCTTGAGCCAGGGGCAGAGGATGCGGTCGGACTTGAACTGACCGTACATCATAGCCAGGATATCGCCGTTGGACATTTCGATAATTCCTGTCTGTGCGCATCCTGTGTGGCGGTTGTTGGAGTCGCCGTAGCCCATGGAAAGCTCGGGGATATCAACGTGAGTGAAATGAGTTTCCACGTTGTTTTTCATAATATCCTCAAAGCTTGCAGCTTTGTGAACGGCAAGAACGAAGGGCACCTTCTCCTGCTCAAGATTTATAATGGAGCGAAATACGGCACTTGACTCGCCGATGGCAAGATAGGAGCCGTCACGAAGCTGGAAGAAGGGGGCACGGGTCGCTCTGGGTGCGCCCTCGTATTTATCAAAGGTAACGCCGCCGTCCTCGGAATAGAGGGAGTAGGGCTTGTGCTCGGGGGCAATGCCAACGGAAACGATAACCTTTCCGTCGGGGCTCTTGATGCCGCAGGCAGGGTAGTGGCCTGCACCGAATTTCTGCTCGGAAATAAGCTTGGGTGTGAATTTCATAATGCACCTCGTTTTTATTAGTTAACTAATTATATAAAACTACTGTGCCCTTTGTCAAGAACGGAACTTGTCAAAATGGGCTTCAGTTATGATTTTTGCATATAAGAGTATGATTTTATCATTGTATTTTGTTCAAATTTGTGATAAACTCAGTATAGAAAATAAATGGAGGTACGAAAATGAAAAACTCTGTTAAAAAGATACTATTTTGCCTTTTTGCGACAGTTCTTCTTTTTGCTGTGGCTATGGGTGCATTCACCGCAAGCGCTGCAACCGATGACCCTGCCGACAGCTACGTAAAGCAGACTGCTCCCAATGAGGACCCGTCCATTTCCATGTGGTTTGAGCATTCCTTCAAGAAGGTGCTGACCGAGGATAAGACTCCCTCCGGAATGGATACATATTCCGTTTACATGGCAAAGAACGAGATCGAAAACGCACAGTTCGTTCTTTACAGCGACACAACAAAAGCAAATATGAGCGCATTTGTGTCAAACTTCACCGATAAGGACGGAAACGAGATCCCTGCTGAGATCTACTATCAGATGTACGTAACCGTTGAGGACGTTCAGCACGATTATATCTACGGGCTGACAGATCCTTCTGAGGACTATATCCGTGAGGGCGAGACACCCGACCCCGTATATCCCCTTGCAAAGATCGGCTCCCGCTTCCAGCTCAACGGTGGCAAGAGCCAGGCATTCTATATCAGACTGAAGACTGCAGAGAACACCCCCTCAGGCTGGTATTCCGCTCAGCTTGACGTCAAGAATTCAAGCGGTCAGATAGTAAAGACCGCAACGGTTTACTGCTACGTCTGGGATTTTACCATCTCTGAAAAGACAGAGCTTCAGACATCCTTTATCCTTTCCAACAATACGTCCTACGGCGGCTCTTATCAGAAGTTCTACGATTATATGCTTGAGAACAGACTCTGCGCTACAGACGTGCCCGGAAAGCTTACTGAATCTAACCCCTATCTCACAAATCCCCGCGTATCCGCTATCCGCGTTTCGGGATATATCGAGGCAGGCGAGAACCCCGGCTCAAAGTATGACGATCAGGCTCTCTATTTCCCCTACTATACCGATATCTATAACCGCCTCTCACAAAGCGAGATATGGGATGAGGTTAAGGATAAGCTCTATTTCTACAACACCGACGAGCCTCTCCCCGGCGAGCTTGCGGCAGGAATCAGAGATACTATCACAGAAGCCTACAGCGCAAAGTCGGGTATCGATAAGTACTGGGGCGAGGAAAATCCCAGAATCGTTATCCCTCACGGTGAAAACCATCCCTATCCCTATTATACCTTCACAAACGAGGTAAAGCCTCTTTCAAGCTATTCTCCCTCTGTTCTTACAGATGCGGAGACTGCTATGTTTGATGATAATCTCTGCACCATTTGGTGTCCCCGTATTTACGGCTTCACACCTATGTCCGAGATTGCAAAAACCGACTATACCTGCGTTGAAACAAGCATTATCAGAACAAACTCAGGCCCCTATTCCGGTAATATTTCCAAGTGGGGACTTGACTATTATATCTGGGAGGATATCTTCGGTGAATTCTCCGACAGAGTTAAGTCTGAAATGGTAACCGACAGCGCAGACGTTGAGCTCTGGGCTTATTCCGCAGGCTACAATAAGAACTATACATATACAAACCACCTTATCGAGAACACAGGTCTCCAGACCAAGATGATGTTCTGGCAGCTCTATCAGGAGGACTGCACGGGATATCTCTACTATGCCTCCAACAACTGGTCCGAGCAGGACGGCAACGTTACAACACCCTTTGCCGATAAAACTCCCACAGGCTCAAATATTATGTGTGAGTGGAAGACAAACAAATGGCTTCTCGGCTCCACAGGCAAGTATATGTACGGTAACGGCGTTCTCTTCTACGGTGCACAGCAGGCAAAGATGCGTGGCGTTACAGACTACGTCGGCTCTATCCGTGTAGAGATGATGCGTGACGGTATCGAGGAATATCAGATGCTCACAATGATCGAGGATTACCTCGGCGAGGCAGCTGCCAAGGAGATCGTAGGCAGAGTTTCCAACAACGTTGTTGATTATCTCTCTCTCCCCAAATTCTCCACAAGCCAGTGGGCATCCTCCATGGATGAGTATGATATTATGGCATCCGTTCGAGTTGATATGGGTAATATCCTTGAGGCGGCAGTAGCTGAGGGTCAGTGTGATCACAGCTGGGACGGCGGCGAGGTTACAAAGGAGCCTACCTGCCTTACTATCGGCTATACAACCTATACATGTACCGATTGCGGTGCTCAGCGTGATGAGTATATCGCAGCATACCATAACGAAGGAAGCTGCTTTGAGGTAACAAGCCCCTCCACAGCAACCTGCACCGAGGACGGAAAGGTTACTATGAAGTGTAAGCATTGCGGCTTTGTCAGGGAAAGAACTGTAAGCGCATTCCATAACGACAGCGATTATTACACCTATAAAGAAACAAGTGCAAAGGGACATGCTGTGGTATGCACCGTATGTAACGAAAGCATTGCATCAAGCGAGCATTATATCTTTGTTGTAAACACAGCTCCCACCTGTACAGAGGACGGTATCAGCGGTAATGCCTGCAAACTTTGCGGATATGGCGATAAAACCGTAACTCCTTCCAAGGGTCACACCTATGAAGGCGGCAGCTGCATAGATTGCGGTGAGGCAGACCCCGACTGGTCCGATACACCCGACTACACCCCCGGAGACCTTAACGGCGACGGCGCTGTTAACTCCATGGATGCAAATCTGATGAAGAGAATTCTTGCAGGAATTCTCACCCCCACAGAGGAGCAGATCCTTGCAGGAGATTTCGACGGCAACAGCGTGATCAACGGCATGGACTCCAACGTACTCGTTAGAGTAATAGCAGGAACGAACTGATAAAAAAGCACCCTTTGGGGTGCTTTTTTAGTTATGATCGCCTGCGGCGAACGATGAGTGCTACGCACACGATGATTGCTTCGCAAACGATGATTGCCTTCGGCAAACTTATTTGGGCGATCATATCATCGTTACCCGTAGGGTATCATCGTTGACCGCAGGTCATCATCGTGCATTGCACAGCAATGCTCATCGCTTTTTTCGCCCCTACGATAAAATTTAACGTTTGCGCTCGTTCGTGTATTAAATGTGGTTTGGTTTCGTGTGCAGATATGGGGGAGGGGAGACCCCTCCCCTACGGTGTTATGGGCGGTTTTTGTACGGCATTGTGGGGGATTTCTTCTTTTTTGCTGATACGTTATGGGGCTTTTGGGATTTTTTATCGGTTTTTCGCATTTTGTTGTAAATAATACGATATATATATATAAATATATTAATTAATTATTCATTTTCTATTGAAATCCCGTTGCTTTGGGAGTATAATTACCGTAGGATATTTTTAAACGATGCGGAGGTGTTTTTTTGATAGGCGATATGCGTGCCGAATCCTTCAACGAAGGAATGGATTACCGTGCGTACCGTTATCTCGGCTGTCACCGTACTGACGGTGGCTACGTTTTTCGTGCCTGGGCTCCTATGGCAAAAAAAGCCTTCGTTACAGGCTCCTTTAATTCCTGGAGCGAGAAGACCCCTATGACCAGAATTTCCCCCAACGGCTTCTGGGAGGGCTTCGTTTCCGAGGGTGATATCTGCCCCGGAGATCTTTACAAGTTTAAATTCCAAACCCCTTGCGGTGTGAAGTATAAGGCTGACCCCTTTGCATCCTGGTCAGGCGTCTGGCCCGAAAGTGCCTCCCGTGTTTTTGATCTGGGAGGTCACGAATGGAGAGACGGTGCCTGGATGGCTGAAAGAAGGGTGCGCTTTGCAGGTGCTGAGGCGAGAAAGCAGCCTATCAGCATTTATGAGATCCATCTCCCCTCATGGAAAAAGCATCACGACGGCTCCCCTCTTTCCTATGCGGAGATCGCAGACTCTCTTGCGCCTTATCTTTTGCAGATGGGCTATACTCACGTTGAGATAATCGAGCCCTTTGAATCGGTAGAGGGTAAAAAATCCTGCTTCTATGCGCCCTCCGGTCTCCATGGCTCCCCTGAGGATTTTATGGAGCTCGTTGATATAATGCACAGAGCAGGCATCGGCGTTATCCTCGACTGGAATATCCTGGAGTTTTCCCTTGAGGATCACTGTATCGTGGGATTTGATGAAAATTCCCTTTGCACATCCTGTGAGGACTACGGTGCGGGAAGATTTAATTATTCCTCCCGTGTTACCCAGTCCTTCCTCATTTCAAATGCGGTATATCTTGCGGATATGTTCCATATAGACGGTCTCCGTCTTGAATCCATATCCGAGGTTATATACAAGGACGGTCCGCTGCCCGACCGCGGAGCGGTTTCTCTTATCCGCCGTATCAACGGTGTTATGGGAGATTATTTCCCCGACGTTATGATGATGACAGATGACCTCCCCGGCAAGAGCGGAGTCACCTCCAATGCCAGTGACGGTCTCGGATTCACCTTCAAGTGGGATGACGTCTGTACCAAGGATACTCTTGCTTATTCGGCAATCGAGCTTTCCGAAAGAGCACGCCATACATCGGAGCTCTCCGCTCCTTTGAAGCATGCCTTCGGTGATGCCTCTGTGCTGACCCTCCCTCATTACGACGTGGCAAGGGGCAAGCAGTCCTTCATTTCAAAGATGCCCGGCAATTACGATGAAAAGTTTGCAGGCAACCGTGTGTTCCTCACTTATATGATGACCCGCCCCGGAAAGAAGCTTCGCTTCATGGGAACGGAGATCGGTCAGTTTGATGAGTGGGATCCCTTCGGTACTCTTCAGTGGTTCCTTCTCGATTATGAGAAGCATGCCCGCCTCCAGCTTTATCTTGCAAGGCTTGGCAATCTCTATCTCGAAACTCCCGCTCTCTGGGAGCTCGATTGCGAGCCGAGAGGATTTTCTCTCGACTGTGCTCAGGGCGGAATATTTGCATACCGTCGCTTCGATTCAAGGGGCGGCGAGGTTGCAGTCGTTCTTAATTTCACCCCCTACAGAATATGCAAGTATTCCGTAGGCGTCAGCCATGAGGGCACATGGAAAGAGGTTCTTTCCTCCGACAGTGCAGTCTTTGGCGGCGGCGGAGTTGAAAACGGCACCGTTGCGGCACAGCCCGTCCGCGGAGCAAATTTACCCTATTCTTTGTCAGTTGACCTCCCGCCTCTGGGCGCGGTGGTTCTGGAATATACTAAATAATTCATTTACATACAGGAGGATATCATAGTGTTCAAGAAAAAAGAGTGTGTAGCAATGCTGCTTGCAGGCGGCCAGGGAAGCCGTCTTTATGCACTGACTCAAAAGGTTGCAAAACCTGCTGTTCCCTTCGGCGGTAAGTACCGCATCGTGGATTTCCCCTTGTCCAACTGCACAAACTCCGGCATTGATACAGTAGGCGTGCTCACACAGTACGAGCCCCTTCTTCTCAATGATTACATCGGTAACGGTCTCCCTTGGGATCTCGACCGTACCTACGGCGGTGTTAAGATTCTGCCTCCCTATCAGGGTGCAAAGGCTGCTGACTGGTATAAGGGCACAGCTAATGCTATCTACCAGAATCTTAAGTTCATTGAAAGATATGACGCAGAGTATGTTCTCATCCTCTCCGGTGACCATATCTACAAGATGGACTACGCTAAGATGCTCAAGTTCCACAAGAAGAGAAATGCAGACTGTACTATCGCAGTTCTTGACGTTCCGATCGAGGAAGCAAGCCGCTTCGGTATCATGTCCGTAGACGAGGACTCCAAGATCTATAAGTTCGAGGAGAAGCCCAAGAACCCCGAATCCACAATGGCTTCCATGGGTATCTACATTTTCACAAAGTCTAAGCTCGTTGAGTATCTCACAAACGATGCTGCTGACCCTGCATCCTCTAACGACTTCGGTAAGAACATCATTCCCGCTATGCTTAATAACGGCGAGAACATGGTAGCTTATCCCTTCGAGGGCTACTGGAAGGACGTTGGAACAATTTCTTCTCTCTGGGAAGCAAATATGGACCTTCTCGGCGAAAAGCCCGAGTTCGATCTCAGCGACGAGAAGTGGAGAATCTTCACCCGTCACGAAACTCTCGCTCCTCAGTACGTTGGCGACGGTGCATCCGTTGTTAACTCCATCATCGCAGAGGGCTGCGAGATCCACGGCTCCGTAGAGAATTCCGTTCTTTTCCCCGGTGTAACAGTAATGCCCGGTGCTGTTGTTCGTGACAGCGTTGTTATGGGCGGCTGTGTTATCGAGGCAGACGCAGTTGTAAGCTACTCTATCCTTGATACAAACGTTAAGGTAGGTGCAGGTGCCGTTGTAGGCGGTGCGAAGGGCGACGAGGCAGGAGTTGCGGTTATCGGCGACTCTGAGGTTATCGCTGCCGGACAGACAGTGGGCGCGGGCGAAATGATCCCCGACGTAAGAAAGTGAGGGTAAGATAAATGACTGCAGCAGGATTGATTTTTTCCAATATTCACGATACATGCATCCCCGAAATGACAGCTCGCCGTACAATGGCGTCTCTCCCCTTCGGCGGAAGATACAGACTTGTAGACTTCACCCTTTCCAATATGGTGAACTCCGGCATCAATAAGGTCGGAATCATTACTCACAATAACTACCGTTCCCTTATCGACCATATCGGTACAGGTAAGGACTGGGACCTTGCAAGAAGAAGCGGCGGCGTTATGATCCTTCCCCCCTTCATCACAGCATATGACAATCCCCGTGCAAACCAGCTCTATACAACACGCCTTGAGGCTCTCATGGGCGCTACAGAGTATATCGCTCACTGCCAGGAGGACCTTATCGTTCTCTCCGACAGCGACGTTGTTTGCAACCTTGACCTCTCCGAGGTTATCGATCAGCACGAGAGAAGCGGAGCTGATCTCACTGTTGTAACAAAGAAGATGAGCCTTTGCGGCGAGAAGGAATCTCTCGGCAAGATCATCGTAAATTCCGAGAACGGTAAGATCACAGAATTCGTAGAGCACACACAGCTTATGTGCGGCGAATACGACGTTTGCACAAACATCCTCGTGTTCACAAAGACATACCTTATGTCTCTTATCGATACTGCAATTGCTCACGGCTACAGAGAGTTCTATCAGCAGGCTCTTCCCGCAGCAATGGCAAACTCCAAGTTCTGCACATACAGCTACGATGGCTACTATGCAACAATCGACAGCCTTCCCAGCTATTTTGCAAGAAGCATGGAGCTTCTCAAGGCAGAAACCCGTGCACAGCTCTTCGGTGCTGATGCAAGACCTGTTTATACAAAGGTACGTAACACAGCTCCCACAAAGTATGCTGAGGGCGCTGTAGTAAGAAACTCTCTTATCGCAGACGGCTGCGTTATTGAGGGTACTGTTGAAAACTCTATCCTCTTCCGCGGTGTTCACGTTAAGAAGGGCACAGTAGTAAAGAACTCTATCATGCTCCAGAATTCCGTAACAGGTGAGAACGTAACTCTCAACTGCGTAATCGCAGATAAGAACGTTATCATCCGTGATGACAGAATCCTCTCCGGCAGCGAGATCCTTCCTTACTACATCGCGAAAGGAAAGATGATCTGATGAAGAAGATACTTTACGTCGGAAGTGAATGTATGCCCTTTGCCGCCACAGGCGGCTTGGGCGACGTAATGGGAAGCCTTCCCGCATCTCTCAAGGAAAAGTATCCTGAGGAATATGACGTTCGCGTTGTTCTTCCTCTTTATGATGCTGTAAACGACAGCTGGCGTTCCCAGATGAAGTTTGAGGGTCACTTCACTATCCACCTTGGCTGGCGCGAGCAGTATTGCGGCGTGTTCTCACTTGTTAAGGATAACGTAACTTATTACTTCATCGATAACGAATATTATTTCAAGAGAGGCTGCCTCTACGGTCAGTATGACGATGGCGAAAGATTTGCCTTCTTCAGCCTCGCAGTTCTTGAAATGTTCCCCCATATCGGCTTCTATCCCGACGTCATTCATGCAAACGATTGGCAGAGCGCTCTGACTATTGTATATCTTAATGCAAAGTTCAGAGGAGTTTGGGGCTACACATACATTAAAACTATATTTACCATCCATAATATAGAGTATCAGGGCAAATACGATATGTATATTCTCGGAGATGTATTCGGCATCGATGAGTCCTATATTCCCATTATGGAATGGAGAGGCTGTATGAACCTTATGAAGGCGGCTATCGAGTGTGCAGACAGAGTAACAACTGTAAGCCCCCGATATGCCCAAGAGATCCAGTGGGCAGAATATGCTCACGGTCTTGAGGACCTTCTCTCAGGCGTTTCCTTCAAGCTCTCCGGTATTCTCAACGGTATCGATTATAACTATTATAATCCCCATGAGGATCAGGAGATCGCGAAGAGATATATGTGGAGAAGCATCAAGGGTAAGCTTGAGGATAAGGCTGCGCTCCAGAAGGAGCTCGGTCTTCCCGTTCGTGAGGACGTTCCCATGTTTTCCATCATCTCCCGCCTTGTAACTCATAAGGGCACAGACCTTGTTCGCGAAATCGGCTTCAGAATGATGGCTGAAAATGACTGTCAGCTCGTTGTTCTCGGTTCAGGCGAAGCTCAGTATGAGGAATTCTTCCGTGCTCTTGAAAGAGAGTATCCCACAAAGGCACGTGCTCTTATCAAGTACGACCGTGCACTCTCCAAGAGAATCTATGCGGCATCCGACTTCTTCATCATGCCCTCCAAGAGTGAGCCCTGCGGTCTTTCTCAGATGATCTGCTCCCGCTACGGTGCAGTGCCCATCGTCAGAGAGACTGGCGGACTTTATGACTCCATCAAGGGCTACTGGGTAGCTGACGGTGAGATCCGAGGAAACGGATTCACCTTCGCAGGCTACAGCTCAGAGGAGCTTTACGACAGAATCAAGGCTGCTCTCGCAGTTTATGCTGACAGCTCTGCTATGAAGAAGCTTCAGCAGAAGGTAATGAAAACAGATTTCTCATGGAGCGCATCTGCAGAAAAGTATGCAGAGCTTTATGATAATCTGTAAAATAGTAAGAATATAAACCAAAGTAAAGGAAAAACCACCAATGAATTACAATCCCGGCGCAAACGAAGTAAAAACCAATATTGAAACAAAGCTCTCCCGTTATTTCGGTTGCTCAGCAGAAGAGGCTACCAAGGAACAGCTTTACAAAGCATGTGCTATGACTGTCAGAGATATTCTGACAGAGAAGAGACAGGCATTCAAGCATAAGGTAAACCGTAAGGGCGCAAAAAGAGTTTACTATATGTGCATGGAGTTCCTTGTAGGACGCTCTCTCAAAACAAACATCCATAATCTTTCCCTCGTCGATGAGTATACCGAAGCTCTTAAGGATCTTGGCGTAAATCTTACAGATCTTTATGAGTGTGAGCCTGACGCCGGTCTCGGCAACGGCGGTCTCGGAAGACTTGCCGCTTGCTATATGGACTCTCTCTCATCTCTTGATTATCCCGCAACAGGCTTTTCTATCTGCTATGAGTACGGTCTTTTCAAGCAGAAGATCATTGACGGTACTCAGGTAGAAATGCCCGATAACTGGCTTCCCGGCGGTGAGGTATGGCTCGTTCCCAGAACAGACCGTACGTTCCGTGTTCGCTTTGGCGGTCACCTCCGCGAAAAGTGGAACGATGGCAGACTTGAGATCATCTACGATAACTGTGAGGAGATCGAGGCTGTTCCTTACGATATGATGATGAGCGGCGGTGACAGCGAGGCTGTATCCCTCCTCAGACTCTGGAAGGCAAAGGATATTGATAACTTCAATATGAACCTCTTTGCAGAGGGCGAATATTCAAGAGCTCTTGAGTCTTCAGTAAACGCAGATATCATCTGTAAGGTGCTTTATCCTGCCGATAACCACTACGACGGTAAGATCCTTCGTCTTACTCAGCAGTACTTCATGGTATCTGCATCCTGCCAGAGCATCATCCGTGATCATATGGCAGTATACGGTACTGTAGATAACCTTCCCGATAAGGTATGCGTTCATATCAACGATACTCACCCCGCACTTTGCGTTCCCGAGTTTATGCGTATTCTTCTTGATGACTACTGCCTCAACTGGGAAAAGGCATGGGATATCGTTTCCAGAATGACATCCTATACAAACCACACAGTCCTTCCCGAGGCTCTCGAAACATGGAACGAGGACCTCTTCCGTCTCCGTCTCCCCAGAATCCACCAGATCGTTAAGGAAATTAACGAGAGATTCTGTAAGGAGGTTTGGGAGGCATATCCCGGTAACTGGAACAGAATCGCTGAGATGGCGATCCTTGCAAACGGCGTTGTAAGAATGGCAAACCTCGCAATCGTAGGTTCTCACCACATCAACGGCGTATCCGAGATCCACTCCGGTATCCTTAAGGACATCACATTCCGTAACTTCTACCGTATGTGGCCCGATAAGTTCGATAACGTAACAAACGGTATCGCTCATCGCCGTTGGCTCACATACTCCAACCCCGGCCTTGCAGGCCTTCTCTCCGAGTGCATCGGCGACGGCTATAAGAAGAATCCTACAGAGCTTGCTAAGTTCCGCGAGTTTAAGGACGATGCTTCTGTTCTTGCACGCCTTGCTGAAATCAAGAAGGAGAACAAGGAAAGCTTCGCAAGACACTATTATGAGAAGACAGGCATCATTCTCAATACTGAGACTGTTTTCGATGTTCAGATCAAGAGACTTCATGAGTATAAGCGTCAGCTTCTCAATGCAATGAATATCATCGATCTCTACCTCCAGCTCAAGGATAACCCCGATGCTCCCGTAGTACCTCAGACATTCATCTTCGGTGCTAAGGCTGCTCCCGGTTACAGAATGGCGAAGGAGATCATCCGCCTCATCTGGAACATCGGCGAGGATATCGCAAAGAATCCTAAGATCGCTGAAAAGCTCCGCGTTGTATTCCTTGAGGACTATAACGTAACAACAGCTGAAAAGCTCGTTCCCGCAGCAGAGCTCTCCGAGCAGATCTCTCTTGCAGGTAAGGAGGCAAGCGGTACAGGTTGTATGAAGCTCATGATCAACGGTGCGCTCACAATCGGTACAGCAGACGGCGCTAATATTGAAATGGCGGAGGAAGCTCTCGAGGGCAACCTCTTCATGTTCGGTCTCACAGCACCTGAGGTAGAAAATATCCGTTCTATGGGCTATCATTCTGCTGATTACTACAACAGAAACGAAAGACTCCAGAGAATCGTAAACAGCTTCTCCCAGGGCTTCAACGGTCAGTCCTTCTCTCACATTTCCGAGTATCTTCTCGTGCACGATCCCTTCATGTGCATGGCAGACTTCGAGTCCTACAGAAAGATGCATAAGGAAGTAAACGACCTTTATGTTCAGAATCCTACAGAATGGAACAGAAAGTCTCTTATGAATATTGCAGGTGCGGGCAAGTTTGCAGCAGACAGAGCTGTAACTGAATATGCAGAGCGCATCTGGAACATCGAGAGAATGACAGGCAAGAAATAAATTTATTCACGGGTAAGACAGATGCTTGTAAAGCTCAATTGCGAACTTTGCGCAAATGCCGAAATAAACCTTGAAAAATTTACGGACAAGGAAAACGCTTCGCTTCGCGGAGCGTTTTCACAGTCCGAAACAGTAAGCTTCAAGGTATGCGCACCCAGAGTGTGCGGTGTGCGCGATGTAGTGCTTCGTATCTCGCGAGATGGCGAGGGGGACTGCGATTATCCCTTCGAAGCTATGGGCGGGGGAGAATTTTCTCTCGACCTTTCTCTTCAAACCCTCGGCGAAGGATTATATTGGTATACTATCCTTTTGCTCAGAGGAGAGGACACCCTTTTTGCGTCCTCGATCGATAACGTAAACTATAAGCTGCTGCCTTGCGAGGGCAACAGATTCCGCCTTCTCGTATACGAGGAGGATTTCACAACCCCTGAATGGTTCCATGGCGGAACTATGTATCAGATTTTCCCCGACAGATTTTTCAAATCGGGCAAGTCACCGAGAAGAGACGATGCCGAATACACGGAGGATTGGTATGCTCCAATCTCCCAGTACGGTCACGTCCCCGGAGCAGACGTTAAAAATAACCTGTTCTACGGCGGCGACCTTTACGGTATATGCGAAAAGCTTGATTATCTTAAGGACCTCGGTGTAACTGTTCTTTACTTAAACCCTATATTTACGGCTTATTCAAACCATAAATACGATACGGGTGACTATACCTGCGTTGACCCTGCATTCGGCGGAGACGAAGCGCTTAAGCTTCTTATTGCCGAGGCGAAGGAGCGAGGTATGCGCGTTATTCTCGACGGTGTATTTAACCATACGGGAGACGACAGTATTTACTTTGACAGATACCGTCACTATTCCAATGACGGAGCATATAAAAACCCAAAATCCCCCTACAGAAGCTGGTACTCCTTCGGAAAGAGCGAGGAGGACTATCTTTCATGGTGGGGAATCAAGATTTTGCCGAAGCTTAACCACAGAGATGAGTCCTGCCGTAAGTATTTCACCGGTGAGGACGGCATCGGTGCCCGCTACGTAGGGCTCGGTACGGGAGGCTGGCGCCTTGACGTTGCCGATGAGCTTTGCGACAGCTTTCTTGATGAATTCCGTGCGTCAGTTAAGGCGGCGGACCCCGAGGCTATCATTATCGGAGAGGTGTGGGAAAATGCCGCCGATAAAATCGCCTACGGAAAGAGAAGAAGATATTTCAGAGGCCGTCAGCTTGACAGCGTTATGAACTATCCCTTCAGAACAGCTTGCGTAAGCTTTTTGAAAACAAAAAACGGTCGCTGTCTTGCAGAAACCTTAACGGAGATATATTCCTCCTATCCTAAGTGCTGCGCAGACAGCCTCATGAATATCCTCGGCACTCACGATACTGAAAGAATATTAACTGTCCTTGGCGACGGCAGCTATCAGTGCATGTCCAATTCAAGCCTTTCAACCCATAATATGATGGATGCCGAAAGGTTTGTGGCAAAAAAGCTTCTGATGGCAGCCTCCACAATTCAGTATACAGTCTACGGTGTGCCCAGTCTTTATTACGGAGACGAGGCAGGTGTTGAGGGCGGCAGAGACCCCTTCTGCAGAAGAACCTATCCCTGGGGCAGAGAGGACAGCGAGCTTCTTGAGCATTATAAAAAGCTTGGCGCTCTTCGCCGTGATCCTATATTTGCCGAGGGTGGCTTTAAGGTAGTGGACAGCGGTGTTGGCTATATTATATATGAAAGAAGCCTTGGAGAGAGAAGGATAACCGTCCTTTCCAACGTTTCCGGTATGGATATAGAAACAGATGTCCGCGGCCGTGATATGATGAGCGGAGAAGCCTTTAACGGAACAGTTCCTGCTCTCACAACAGTAGTTGTTGAATAAAAGCAAAGGACGTGATGAATTGAATAAAAGATTCAGCCTTGCAATTTTTGATATGGACGGAGTCCTTGTAGATTCCGAAAAGGCATTCAAGCATGCCTGCCAGGATGCTCTCCTTCAGTGGGGAGTTCGAGCCGAGCGGGAAGAGTTCGTCCCCTATACGGGAATGGGCGATATTCTCTATATCGGCGGAGTATCCGAGGCACATGGCGTGCCCTACTGCCTTGAAATGACAGACGTTTCCTATAAGCTTTATGCAGAGTATGCTAAAACAGAGCTTTGCGTCCTCCCCTGGAGCCGAGAGATAATCGAAAAGCTGTCGGCAGCAGGATACGATATTGCAGTTGCATCGTCAGCAGGACTTTTCAAGGTTGAAACAAACCTTGCTTGTGTTGGCGTTGATACTAAGGTATTTAAGGCGATTATTACGGGAAGCGACGTTGAAAAGAAAAAGCCTGCCCCCGATATCTTCCTTGCGGCGGCAGAAAAATGCGGCGCAGACCCCTCGGACTGTCTTGTATTCGAGGATGCCATCTCAGGAGTGAAGGCAGCGAAGGCTGCGGGTATGTTTGCCGTAGCGGTAACAACCTCCTTCACAGCCGAAGAGCTTTACGAGGCAGGCGCAGATTTCGTCTGCGACGACCTCATGATTGCATTTGAAAAATTCTTTGTTTAAATAAACATAGACGATAACCTGAACGAAAGCCTCCCCATCTCAACCGTAAGGTTGTGAGGGGGAGGTGGCGTCGGTGCAGAAGGAGCAAAGAACTTATGCTTTCTTGGGCACCGATGACGGTAGGGGTGTCTCATCTGCACAAGAATTGAATATCAAATATATATAATCGGTATTTGATAGATTAAATGCTGTCATTTGATAGAGCACAAAGATGCTGAGATTAGTTCTTGTGCTGATATAGCAACCCTTCCACCGCCCCGATATAGATAGCTTTATTCAGTATTTATCTTCGCGGCGGTCCCCCTCCCCTTCACAGTGAGCTGAGAAGTGGAGGCACGGAGATCGTTGCTTGTTTCAAAATAATAAAAATATAACCAACGTATAAATTTTTAGTTTATATAAAAGGAAAAAATATGGAAATTTTTGAGAGAAATGATAAGCGCACACATTATTGCGCAACACTCTCCGCTGAGAATATCGGTGAGAGAGTAACAGTCCTCGGTTGGTGCCAGCGTCAGAGAGACCTTGGCAGCCTTATCTTCATCGACCTGAGAGACAGAACAGGTATCGTTCAGCTTGCATTTGATGACAACACTGACCGCGATATCTTCCAGAAGGCATTTACAACAAGAAGCGAGTACGTTCTTTGTGCAAAGGGTACAGTACGTGCACGTGGCGAGGGTGCTGTGAACAAGAATCTCCCCACAGGCGAGATCGAGATCGCAGTAGACGAGTACAAGGTGCTTTCTCAGGCACTCACACCTCCTTTCCCCATCGTTGAAAACTCCGAGACAAACAGCGAAACAAGACTTACATACCGTTATCTTGACCTTCGCCGTCCCGATATGCAGAGAAACATCTTTGCAAGAAGCGAGATCACAAACATCGCAAGAAACTACTTCCGTGATCAGGGATTCATCGATATTGAAACACCTATCCTCATCAAGCCCTCCCCCGAAGGCGCACGTGACTATATCGTTCCTTCCCGTGTTCATCCCGGATGCTTCTATGCTCTTCCTCAGTCTCCCCAGCTTTATAAGCAGCTTCTCATGTACTCTGGCTTCGACCGCTACATCCAGATCGCTCGCTGCTTCAGAGACGAGGACCTCCGTGCTGACCGCCAGCCCGAGTTCACACAGATCGACCTTGAAATGTCCTTCGCAGATGAAGAGGATATCATCGCAGTAAACGAGGGCTACATCAAGAAGATCTTCGAGGACTTCATGAAGCTTCCTCTTGAAACACCCTTCAAGAGAATGACGTATGCAGAGGCAATGGAGCGCTTCGGCTCTGATAAGCCCGATACAAGATTCGGTCTTGAGCTTTGCAATATCTCCGACGTAGTTGCAAGCTGCGGCTTCGGCGTATTCGCAAACTGCGTTGCAGGCGGCGGCAGTGTTCGTGCCATCAACGTTCCCGGCGGTGCAAAGATGGCCCGTAAGGAAATCGACTCCCTCGTTGAGTTCGTTAAGACCTACGGTGCAAAGGGTCTTGCATGGTATAAGAACGCAGAGGGCGGCGCATCTTCTTCCTTTGCAAAGTTCCTCACAGAGGACGAGGTAGCAGCAATCCTTGCAAAGACTGAGTGCAACGTTGGCGACCTCCTTCTCGTTGTAGCTGATAAGAACAGCGTAGTATTCGACTCCCTCGGCGCACTCCGTTGCGAGGTTGCAAAGAGAATGGGTCTTATCGATAAGTCCAAGTTCAACTTCCTCTGGGTAACAGAGTTCCCCCTCTTCGAGTATGATGAGGAGGACGGCCGCTTCTATGCGAAGCACCATCCCTTCACAATGCCTATGGAAGAGGATATGGATAAGATCGACACCGATCCCGGTTCCGTTCGTGCCCGTGCATACGATATCGTTCTTAACGGTACAGAGCTTGGCGGCGGCTCCATCAGAATCCATACAACAGAGCGCCAGACAAAGATGTTCGAAACTCTCGGCATTGATGCAGAAACAGCAAACGAGAAGTTCGGCTACCTCCTTGAGGCATTCAAGTACGGTGTACCTCCTCACGGCGGTCTTGCCTTCGGTCTTGACAGACTTGTAACTCTCCTTCTCGGTCTTGAGGATATCCGCGAGGTTATCGCATTCCCCAAGGTGCAGAATGCATCCGAGCTTATGTCCAAGTGTCCCGCTCCCGGAGACCCCAAGGCCCTCGAAGAGCTCTGCATCTCCGTAAACATCCCCGACAAGGAATAAGGGAGAGGACGGGTATGCAAAACCTTTTTTGTAAAAAAGGTTCTGCACTCCAAAAAACTTCAAAAAAGAATGGCTATGGGTTTTCCCGTAGCCATTTTGTTTATTCTTTATTATTTATTCTTTAACTTCAAATTCTAGCTTATCGGTGAGATTGAAAATAGGTTCCCTCCGATGGAAGGACCCGCTTGCGAAAGGCTCCCTCCGGGAGGGAGCTGTCACCGAAGGTGACTGAGGGAGAATTGCGTAAGCTATAATTTTTGCAAACGCTCCGTCCGTAGAGCATGGAAAAGCTGTTCTTTACGCAATTCTCCTTCCGTCACCCTTCGGGTGCCACCTTCCTCCCGGAGGAAGGCTAATAAAAATCACCATGCGAAAGGACAAAATTGGTATATCATAGGGGAGGGGTTTCCCCTCCCTCGAACCGAAACTATATTCACATCGAATCGTTGCGTCTGTAGCGGGAGGGGTAACCCCTCCCCTACCATATACCAATTTTGTCCTTTCGCATGGTGATTTTT